>JAPLUH010000309.1 GCA_026397675.1 Verrucomicrobiota bacterium | reverse complement strand
CCCGCCACTCCCGACTCGCAGCGGCACCGGAGGGTATCGCGGCGATCCAGGAGCGCATCAGGGCCACCGCGCGTTCGTCCACGGTGTTGATGGCCAGTGGGGGCATCTGGCCGCGGCCTCGCACCGACAGTCGGTGGAGGAGCACCGAGCGCTCAGGGTGGCCGGGTGCCACGAGCATCGCGTCGCGGAGTCCGAAGCCGTCGTGCTGGGGCCGCGCACCGATAAGCTCCATGCGGTCGCGAGCTGTGGTGAATTCGAGTTGCATGCGCGCATTTCCGCCGCCGGCCTCGACGTGGCAGACCGAGCAGTTGGCGTGCAGGTACGAGCGCGCGCGGCGATCGAGATCTTGGTGCGGGTCATACGGGTCGACTAGCCCCAGTGCGGCGGGATCCTTGGATTCTTTGGGCAGCGGGGCGGTGAAGAAGCCCGCGTGATCGAGGGCCCGCAGTTGATGGTCCTCAATCCCGCCCGGATAGGTGTGCGAACGCTTCATCTGGAGATCACTCAGGCCTAGCACGAAGCCCACGGCGCGACTGTGGCAGCCCAGGCACTCAGAGCGGCTCGGGAAATGCCAGCGTTGCCGGCGGATGCCGTCCGGAGCGTCAGCATCGGGGCGATCCAACTCGGCATCAACGCCCTCGGCCGGAACGAGCTCCGCGTCAGTCTCGGCTGCGTTCCATCGGTAGGAATATCCGTTCCAGCGCCCGTCCTGACGGGTCATCAGCCGCGTCTCAATCCGGCGACCGGGACCACCGGAAGGTCCCGCCGTGGGGAATCGCAGCGTCTGCACCAGCACGGCTCCGTCAGGAAATCCCCACCCGCGGCTGGTCGCATGGGTGATGCGGCCCTCGCCGGGGATGGCCAGAAACCGCTCGGCCTCCGCGCCGTCGGCCCAGGCGGGTGCGTTGACCGAATAGGACACAACGCCCGCCTCAACGCGGTGTTCGCGGGTCGAGGCGAAGACGCCCGTCTCGCTGAGCTTGCGGGGGAATGCGGGTGTTGTGGCCCGTGGCGGGGCGGGCACGATCTCTTGCAACCCAGAACCCAGGTCGGTCACCAGCAGACGTCCGGAGGGCGACAGACCGAACGAGGTGATGAGCAGCGGCGTGGTCGCGATCTCGCGGTGCCAGACCACCTTCGTACCGTCGTGCAGGCCCGCCCAGATCCGGCCTGTGGAATGATCACCATAGACATAAGCGCCTTCGAGTCCGGGCAGTTGTCCACCCCGGTACACCACGCCGCCAGTGAGTGAGCGAGCCTCACTGTGGTGGTGTTCGAAGGTGGGGGCGGTCACCGGTGTCGGCCCGCGCCGGCGGTTCCGGTAGAACAGGTGACTGCCCTCGTAAACGCTCCAGCCATAGTTTTCTCCCCGACGAATTAGGTGAGCGGATTCCCAGAGGTCCTGACCGTTGTTGCCCACCCAAACTTGTCCAGTGGGCGGGTCCACCGCCAATCGCCACGGGTTGCGCAGGCCATAAGCCCACAACTCGCCGCGCGCGCCAGGGATGCCGACGAACGGGTTGTCTTTCGGAACACCGTACTTGAGGCCCGGGTCGGGATGGTCGAGATCAATGCGCAGCACCCCGCCCAGCAAGTCGTCGAGGGTCTGGCCGGAGTCCCAGGCGTCGGAGTCGTTGGATCCGTCGCCGGTCGATAAGTAGAGCATCCCGTCGGGCCCGAAGCCCATTCCGCCGCCGTCATGCCCGCCGGAACGCCACTCGAGCAAGATCTCCTCGGAACCGGGCACCAGAGTTCGCGAGCCGTCGCGCCCGATGCGGAAACGCGACAAGCGATTGGTTCGCTCGGTTTGGCCGGTTCGCCCGTTCGAGAAGACCAGCATCTGCCCGTTGGTGGCATGGCCCGGGTGGAAGGCCACGCTGTAGACCAACCGCCCGGGGATCTCCAGGAGCGGCTCCGGTCCGGCGGGCCCGCCATCCTTCGGCACCTCGGCGATTCGGACGATGCGGGAGGGTCGCTCAGCCTCGCCGCCCTGCAGCACCACCAGTAGGTTGCGCGTGCCCGGTTCACTAATAACAAACACCGGGTTCTTGAGCGTGAGTTCTGGGCGAAAGGGCCGTGTGGTAAAGGGGAGGGAAGGCTCCGGCGTACCGATCACCCGCGAGGTGGTCCAAGGTGTGCGTCGCGTCAGACCATGCGGTTTGGAGTCGTGAGGCGTTGAGTTTGTCTCGGGGCCGGGAGCTGCCCCGATCCCGGGAGTCAGCGCCACCACCACTACCATCATGATTATTAGGTCGATCCTCCAAGCACGCCGCGTCCGTCGCAGCCGTGTCCTCGTGGCAGCCGAGCCTTGGGACTCCTGAGGACCGTGCGTGGTGGAAGATGCTCTCATGCGCGAAGAATCCGATCGCACACGCCGAAGAATCGGTCGATGTCGGATTTGCGGGTGTGCACAGGGAACGAGTGTCGCGGCCGTTGCCCCCAGTTCACTCTTACGGAACGGATCAGCCCCTTGTT
>JAPLUH010000472.1 GCA_026397675.1 Verrucomicrobiota bacterium | reverse complement strand
CCGCTCTGTTTGCAGTGGGGTGCTCTCAGGCCATCGCGGCCTTGTTTCTGGTCCGGTCAGGAACGAGTCCGGGTTCCGGACCGTTTTCCGGACGCCCTCCCACCACTGCTGTACCGGCTCCTGGAATCCGCGTCCGCTTTGTCGAAGAACAACCCCAAAGTCGCCGGGGTGATCGCCGTTGAACCGGTCCTGCAAAAAACGCACTAAAGACCCACTGAAGACGAGACCGCAGTTCCGGCAGTCTCGCAGAACACCCCAGACCCGATAGACCCGATAGACCCGATAGACCCGATAGACCCGATAGACCCGGGATCTTAGTCTGGAGGCGCTCTCTATTGTCGGACCTAATATAAATTCGGACCGACTGACCGATCACGCCAGACCGCCATTGAGGTTGAATCCGGCCAACCGAGGTACTAAGTGGCTAAAAGAATTTTCCCAAGTCGGCCTCAATCCATGGTGTTCGTCCGCCATTGCGGCGTGACTGCCCACAGGTTGATGGGTGAGAGCGATTTGCGGTAGCGCAGGTAGCGGGTGGAGCCATCGGCGAAGGCGAAGTTGGATCCACCGTTGGCGGAGCCCCCACGGTCCGAACGCACCGCGCTATTGTGTACCGCGTGATTGAGCACCTCGTTGTCGTTGCCCAAATTACCCTCCATCAGATCCATGAAGAAATGGCCGATCGGGTAAAGCTTTTCGCCGTACACGATGGTCTCCGACGGTTCGACTAAGACACTTTCATTGATGGTCTTGCCGATGATCGTACTCATGCTGAAAGTCTCCCCACTGCTCGTCATCTGGCGTTCCAGAACATCGTTCCAGCCGTTGATGATGTAAGAGCGTGGCGCGGAATCAGCCACCAGGTTGGTGCGACTTTCCGCCGTGGCAGGCTTGTTCTTGCCGGCCGATCCGAAATCGCTGGGGCAGACGAGGATTTGCACCGATCGGAAAGTGGGCCAAAGACGCTCACACCAGCGCGGTCCCATATTTCTATCCGGGAAATGGCCCTGATTCTCGCCCGTGTACAGCGTCGTCGCGATGCCCAATTGGCGTAGGTTATTGACGCAGGAGATTCGTTTGGCGCTCTCCTTGGCCTTGGACAAGGCGGGCAGAAGCATCCCGGCCAAGATGGCGATGATGGCAATAACCACCAGCAACTCGATCAGCGTGAAGGCGGTCGTGTTGCGGCTTGGACGAACCGTTAAGCGTTCAGGACTCATGAATGAAATTGGATGAAAACACACTTCAGTGACATCGGTCTACTCGGCCGGTTGACCAGAGTGACCCGATCGACCACGACCCGATTTTCAAAAGCGGCCCCGCATCCAACGCCGAGCCCTTGAAATTCGTGTTCCGCTCAAGGCTTCAGATTCCTTCGAATGCGCCGGGGGGTGAAAATCGTCCAGCCCACCGTGAATCGCAAAACTTGGGGAATCATTTTGCTGTTGGTCGCCGCCGTCGCGGTTCCGATGTACCGCTTGACCGACTGGTTCAGTCCCAAGGCTATTCAAGTCAGTGTCTCTTTTCGTCCATTGCGTCAGGCCGAACCCGGGGCCGCCTTGCCCGTGGTTGTGGGCCTAGACCAAGACTATGAGTTGAGTTCTCTGGTGGTTTCGGAAGTTCAGCCCGAGAAGGCGCCAGCCAGCGGTCATGTGGTGTGGCGTCTCGAAAAACAGGGCAAAGGGGCCTTTACCCGGGGTTTTCTCTATGGCCAGCCGCCTGAAGGCCTTCAACTGGCAGCCAAAGCCCCAGCGGAACCCCTGAAGGCCGGCGCCTCCTACGTAGTTCAAGTCGCCGCTGGCAAGGTAATGGGCTCCACTATTTTCCAGGCCCGCGGTTCCGAGGAATAATTTCAGGAGTCTCCGTCCCAAATCCCACCCAACGTGGGGCCTCAAAGGTTATTCCTCGCGAGAGGGGCCTAACCCCGATCCTTTCACTGTCTCCACGCTTTCCCTCCGTTCCTCGATGTGCACCGAGGCGTTATCCCGCGGCAGCGGGACCGTGCCGGAGCGAGCATTGAAGGCGAACAAACCTCGTCCCTCGCGCGCAGCGCGAAAGCCAATCCTCTCCCGGAGCCTTCCTGCGAGCGCAGGCACGGTCCCGCCGAGCCCCACCCAAGATCCCATTCTTCGACGGCTCTGAAAAAGAATCCCCCTAT
>JAPLUH010000296.1 GCA_026397675.1 Verrucomicrobiota bacterium | reverse complement strand
AATGAACGAGACGTGCTGTGCCAAAACGGGCGATGAGACGCTCTGGTGATGTGCGCTCAGTCCATAGTTTCCATCGATTCATCTGCCCAAGATGAACGAGGGCGTCAGACAAAAGCTGTCTACTCCAGCGGCAGTGCTGCTACTTTTTCTCTGTGACGTTGCCGAAGCAAAGCAGCCGGTCGGACCATTGAAATTACCGCCGTCGCGCGGGGCCGAAGAAATAACCTTTTCCAACCCGCGCTCCCTGGGTCTTGCGACCGGTGGCGGGACCCAGTTTGTCCTCATCGAACAAGGCTGTGTAGGTGTAGGTAAATTCAGGGAGTTTCACGCGTTGGACCTTCTTGCCAATGTAGCGCTCAATTGAAGCCACTTGGGCTGCCTCACCCGCACAGAATAGGGTCAACGCGTCGCCCGAACTCATCGCGCGACCAGTTCGGCCTATCCGATGAACGTAGTCCTCCGGATGCTCCGGTACGTTGTAGTTGATGACATGCGAGACGTCCGCGATGTCGAGGCCGCGCGCCGCAATATCGGTGGCTACGAGAACCTCGTATTTGCCGCTTTTGAAGCCTTCCAGGGCCTGTTCCCGATCTTTCTGAGAACGGTCCGAATGGATGACGGCCGCCTTGTGGTTGTTGCGCCGAAGCAGGGCATCAACCGTGTCGGCATCGCGTCGGGTCCTACAGAAGACGATGGCGCTTTCCCAATCAACACTCTCGAGCAGTGAGATCAGGAGGGTCGGTTTCTGAAGCTCCGCCACCGGGTAGAGGACGTGCTTCACGGTGTCTGCCACGGAACGTCGAGCACCAATCTCAATGGTGATAGGGTCCCGCATCGCCCAGGTGATCAGGGTCTCGATCGCCGGAGGAATGGTGGCCGAGAATAGGGAGCTCTGACGATCTTTGCCGCACTTGAGTACGATGCGTCGCACATCCGGGAGGAATCCCAAGTCGAGCATCCGGTCAGCCTCATCGAGGACCAGAAATTTCACCCCGTCTAAATGAACCGCGCCTTCGCCCAGGTGGTCGAGCAGTCGCCCAGGCGTGGCTACGATGACATCCATGCCGCGCTTGAGGTCGTCGCGCTGTTTGCCGTAGCCGACGCCGCCGTAAATAAGACCAGTTCGTAAATTGGTGAATTTGGCAAATTTTTCGAAGTTCTCGAAGGTCTGCATCGCCAACTCACGCGTGGGTTCAAGCACCAAACACCGCGGTCCTGGAGCATGGGAACCGAGTGTGCTGAGGATGGGCAGTGCGAAAGCCGCTGTTTTCCCAGTTCCAGTTTGTGCGGATCCGATGACATCACGCCCTTCGAGTATCTGCGGGATGGCACTCGCCTGAATGGGCGTCGGCTCTTTGTAACCGAGCTCTGCAACGGCATCGAGCATCGCCGCCTGCAGCCCCAGTTCAGAAAATAGCATGTCGGAGGCTACAGGCCCTCGAATAAAGGCGGAAGGCGGAACTTGATGTGCGTTGAATACCCTTCTTGATGGAGTTGAGCAAAAATTGTTTTAAATACCTAAAAATGATGAAATAATATTCAAAATATTTTAGCCGATGTCTCAAGTTTTTGATGATAATACTCTTTTTGCGACACGACAGAGTCTTCTGTTGCGCCTGAAGGACCAAGAGGATCAGGAGGGATGGCGGGAGTTCTTTGATACCTACTGGCGATTAATTTACTCGTTTTGTCTCAAAGCAGGGCTGTCAGAGATTGAGGCCGAAGAAGTGGTTCAAGAAACCATGATCTCCGTGGCCAAACAAATGCCTGAGTTTCGGTATGACCGTTCGAAGGGCGGTTTTAAGGCATGGTTGATGACGTTGGTTCGGCGACGGATGGTGGACCGACTCCGTAAACAGAATCGCTGGAACCGAATCATTTCGCAGGTGCCGCCGTTTGAGGCCTCGAGCGAAACCAAGGCGACGGATCATCCAGATCCCAAACGTCCCGAGTTGGATGTTTTATGGGCCTCAGAATGGGAGGGCTATCTCATTAATAAGGCGATGCAACACGTTCGGGAGCAGGTGTCCGAGAAACAATATTTGATCTATGAGATGCACGTCCTGAGAGAAGTCCCAATTTCGACGGTGGTCGCCAATCTTCAGACTTCGGCCATGGCTGTGTATGTGGCCAAGCATCGGGTGGGAAAGCTGCTTCGGGTGGAATTGGGGCGGCTAAAACTCGAAGAGGATCCGGAATAATTTTTCTATGGCCTCGAGCGATCCGCAGAGTGGGATTCCGATAATACCAGATCATGAGTTGATCGAAGTGATCGGCTCTGGTGCCTACGGGGAGGTTTGGCTTGGGCGAACGGTTCTGGGGACAGCCCGCGCCATCAAGGTGATCCGACGGTCGTCCTTTGAGAGTGACCAGCCCTTCAATCGGGAGTTCGAGGGCGTTCGACGCTACGAACCCATTTCGCGGACCTGTCCGAGCTTGGTCCCCATTCTTCAGGTGGGTTGTGATGCAGGATCTGGCTTCTTCTATTCGGTGATGGAGCTGGCCGATTCGGTTGCCCCGCCTGCGGTGGTTGCAGCCGACAATTTGCCTCAACCCTCAGTTCAAGGTGCGCGTGCCTATCAGGCGCGAACGTTGCGTGTTGACCTCATCACCCGGGGCCGCTTGCAAATTGCTGAGTGTGTCGAAGTGGGTCTGGCTATGGCCGATGCTCTGGAGGCACTTCACACAGCAGGTTTGGTTCATCGGGATATTAAACCCTCGAACATCATTTTTTTGCGTGGCCGGGCCTGTCTGGCCGATGTGGGGCTGGTGAGCGAGGCGCGCGAGGGATCCAGCTGCGTGGGCACCGCCGGGTACATCGCACCGGAGGGCCCCGGACTCCCACCGGCCGATCTCTACAGCCTGGGAATGGTCCTGTATGAGATTGCCACCGGGCTACGGCTGGCCGACTACCCTTCGACCCCGGCCGAGTGGATCCAGCCCGGACACACCGTTGAGTGGGAGTTCCAGGAGATTATTCTTCGCCTCGGAGCCCGCGACCCGGCCCGTCGTCATCGCGATGCCGCGGAATTGCGCGACGAGCTATTACTCCTGCGCGGAGGCCGATCGGTCCGACAACTCCGGGCCCGGGAAGTTCGGAAACGAGTTCTGCTTCGCGCCACGGGTGCAGTTCTAGTAATGGGGATCTTGGGTCTTGGTGGGATGGCCGTGCTGCGAACCCGTTCCCGTGAGGCCCAGGACCGCCGACGGGACTCCGAATCTCAACAGGTGGCTCTTCTTCTCAGTCGGGCTCGGGACATTCTCAACGATGATTCCCCGGCCAAGCGGTCTCGGGCACTGGCTACTTTGAGCCAGGCCGTTGCCTTGCGCGCCGCGCAACCAGAACTTCGGGAGTTGGTGGCCAGTGCGTTGCTGGTGCCCGAATTGGTCTCCGAAAAAACACCCTGGCGTCCGCCCTCACGACTCGATGTGCCCCAACCTCGACGATGGCCTGTGGGCTCGATTTCTCACACGGCAGGACTCTTCGATCCGGAACTACGCCACTTGTTCCGAGTGGGAACCGATGGATGGATCGATGGGATTCCGGTACGAGGCGGTGCCGGCAAACCCTCCCTCCCGCCGCCGGTGCCCGGCCTGAACCTGGAGTTCATTAGTTCGGTCAGCCTCGACGGTCGCTGGCTGCTCGTTCGAGATTCTACCGAACGGTTCCACGTCGTCTCCCGGACCCAGGGGCAATCGGTGCTCCAGGTGCGCCTAGATCCCAAATACCTCGGTCGTGAGTTCACTCCGGATGGGCGGTGGCTGCTGGCGGGGCGGGCCGATGATTCGTTCGACGTGTTGCCCATCGATCACCCGGGGGTGGTTCGTCATGTCCCGGTCGGAGTGCCTCCGCATGATCTGGTGGTCAGCCCCGACGGGCACTGGGCCGCGGCCATCAACGCCACCAATCCGATCGTGCGCTTCGCCAATCTTGATTCGGCCCGCGTGGAACGATGGATGGAGCTTCCGGCCGGCGAATCTGTTCAGGTGCTGGCCTGGAACCCCGATGGCGATCTTCTGCAGGTGTGTTCAGAAATGCAGATATTCATCGGTCGCTTTGATCGTTATCGAACGCCGGTGAAGCGGTTGGTTAAGGAAGACCACGGCATTCTTGGGCTCGCCTTCTCGCCGGATTCGTCCTGGATTCTCTCGAGCGGGTACAATGGCCGATCCCGCATTTGGGACTGGTCGAGCGAGACGCCGTTGGCCGAGTACGCCGGGGCCGGCGCTGCTATCCAGTGGTCGCCGGATGGGCGGTGGATCGCCTGGAAGGATGAGTTTCAATGGGAGTTACTGCGGTTTGACCCGCCCACGGGATGGTCCGTAATTCCGGAGGTGCCACCCGACGTCCCCTCCGAGGCCAGCGCGGGCCCCGCGGTGGTCCGCTTTCATCCGGCGGGAGACCGATGGGCCAGTGGTTCTTACGACGGCGTTCGGTTGTACCCCAAGTCAGGTCGCAAGGAAGCAGCGCATTGGCCGTGCGACGACGGCATGATCCGGCACCTGTCCTTCTCGGCGGATGGAACCCGGCTGTGGGCCCTGAGCCTGAGCAACCGGATCACACTGGCCGTGGAGGGCGATGCGTCGCGGCCCCGATTGCGTTTGATCGAGCGTCAACCGCTTCCCAATTCCGGTCGCGGCGATATCGCCCCCACCGGTGAAGCCTGGCTCGTATCGACCAATGGCTCGTTTTGGTGCGATGCCCAAGGTCGTTGGCAGCCGGTCTCGCTACCGTCGCGCAGTGTCATCGGATCGATTCATACGAGCGGAAAGTTATTGGCCAGCTGGGGGATCGATGCCGCTCCAGCCGTGGTTGTTTGCGAGGATGGGTTCCGGGTGCGGTTGCTGGAATACCCCCCAGAGTTGTCCGCCTTGGGCGAGGCCGGTGAACTGGTCTTTTGTCCGGTGTCCCGAAGGCTCTTTGGCACCATGACTCACGGGCTCGTGGCATGGGATGTGGATTCGGGGAAGATCTTGTGGCAGCGGTTGCTCGATCCAGTGGGGGTCTATGGTCGCGTGGCCGTGACTCCCGATGGTCAGCGATTGGCTGTAGCACTGGGAACCCGCTCACTCCACTTGCTGCAAGCGCAGGACGGATCGATAATTTCCCAACTGCGGTTGCCCGAAAAGCTGCGCCTCACCTCACTGAGTTGGGATTCTCGTGGTCGGCGACTGCTCGCTGCCAGTGTGGTGCATGCCTCGTACCTTTGGGACCTCGACGCCTTGCAATCGGGCTTAGCCCACGAGGGTGTTGCCAA
>JAPLUH010000270.1 GCA_026397675.1 Verrucomicrobiota bacterium | reverse complement strand
CTCGGCCTCAGCGCCTTCGAATCCCTCAAAAAAGAGACACCCATCAGCAAGAATGCCACCCAGAAGGCTTTGCTCGAAAAGGTGGGTCGACGAATTGCCGCCGTGGCCGACTTGCCCAATGCACAATGGGAGTTCGTCCTCTTCGATAGTCCAGAGGCCAATGCCTTCTGCCTGCCGGGCGGCAAGGTCGGGGTCTACACAGGCATCTTGGCTATTACCCAGGATGAGGCCGGTTTGGCCACGGTCATTGGACACGAGGTGGCCCACGCCGTGGCCCGTCACGGCGGAGAACGCATGAGCATGGCCAAGGGTATCGAGCTCACCGGAATCCTCGGAGGCACGGCCTTGTCGCAAAGCCAGTACGGCCCGTACTTCCAGCAACTCTACGCGCCCGTTTCTCAAGTGGGCGTGGCGCTGCCCCACAGCCGGATGCAAGAAAGCTCCGCCGACGAAATCGGTCTCACCCTCATGGCCCGCGCCGGGTACGATCCAAAACACGCTGTGGGTTTCTGGCAGCGTTTTTCTACTCACAATCAGGCGGCCGGCGGCCAGACCCCTTGGTTCCTGCGAACTCACCCGCTCGACCAACAACGCATCGCCAAGATCCAACAACTTCTTCCTAAGGCTCAGGCCGAGTTCCGTCCTGCCAACCCGTAATCCCTCATGAAGCGCACCCTGACGACCCTTCCGGCCGCCCTGCTGACCACCCTGCTGGCTCTGACCCTCACCACCGGCTGTGGTTCCTCCGGCTCCAAGGCCCAGTCCCGCATGCTCGTGCCCCAGGGCGACGAAGTTGTGGTCACCTCAACGGGACTTCCGTACCGGCCCACCGCCCCGGTTTACCCGGTGGATCCGCCGGCGGGCTTTCGCCCGGAACTCAACCCGCCCGCTCCGCTGAGCTCCGTGCCCGGAGTTCAGCCCACTACCCTGTTGCTGGCCTCACCCTTGCGACCCTACCGGGAGCCCAAGACCACCAATGACTGGGTCACCGCCGCCAAGGGCTGGCGGGGCACACCGTTCGTCGAAGGCGGATCCGACCGTCAAGGTGCCGACAGCGCGGGCTACGTGGTACAGCTCCACAAAGAGGTTTCCATGAGCGCTCTGGCAAAGACCCCGTCCGAACTATGGTCCGCGGGCAAGCCCGTGGGCATTGCCGCCTTCGAGCCGGGCGACCTCGTCTTCTTCGGTGACCTCAACTCCCTGTCGCCCATCCATGTGGGAATTTACGTGGGGGATCGATCGTTCACCCACAGCAGCGTGGGCACCGGGGTGAGCTTCGCCTCGCTGGACGACACCTACTGCAAGCCCCGCTTCCTTGGAGCCCGCCGATTCCAGCGCTGAAGAGCACTTCATCCGGGGTCCCCTTCTCCGAGTTCTCCGAACCCCCTCCACGAGATTCGGGCATTCTTTCAGACAGGCTCTCAGCGAGGCAGCGGCTCGGGAAGGTCGGCGATGGCATAGACCATGGCGGCCATCGCAGCCGAACACCGGGCTAGGGCCTCCGGGTCCACCTTGTCCACGGTATCGGCCTCGGTGTGGTGAACGCGGAAATAACGAGCCCGGTCCACGTGCAGGGACATCACCGGGACACCGCGCTCCAAGAGTGGCGCGATGTCGGCGGCCACGCCCCGAGAATCCGCCATTCCCGCACCCAATCGCTCTCCCAGATAGGCGTGCACCGGAGCGAGCATCGCCCGCGCGGCATCGCTGCCCGTGAAACCGAAGCCCTTGGGGGTAAATGTGCCCGCATCGGCCTCCATCGCGATGACATGACGCCCCAATTCGGCGGAGTGCGCTTCGCGGTATCCCTGCGCGCCACGCCCACCCCATTCCTCTTGGGTCCAAAGGACGCAACGGACAGTGCGTCGCGGTTGGAGTCCGAGCTTTTTCATCCAACGGAGGGCCTCCCAGGCGGCCACACACCCCCCGCCGTCATCTTGAGCACCTTGACCCACGTCCCAAGAATCGATGTGCCCACCGAGGACCACGACCTCGTCGGGTTTCTCACGCCCGCGGATCTCGGCGATGATATTCCGGTTGGTGGCCATGCCACGTTCCGCTGCAGACATCTCTAGTCGCAGGGTGACCGTTCGGCCACGAGCCACCTCGCGGGCGATGCGCTCAGCGTCTTCGGGTGCCAAGGCCGCATGGGGGATGCGAGCGACCCCGTCTTCATAGCGCATCGCACCGGTATGGGGGGTGCGCAGCGCGTCGTCGGCCACCGATCGGATAAGACTGGCTACCGCACCCGCCTTGGCCGCCTCGATGGCTCCCTGGGACCGGAAGCGGACCGTCTCGCCGTACTCGGTAAACGGCACATTGAAGACGACGATTCGACCTCGGACCTCGGCGGCCCGCTGCGCCAACTCGGCGAAATTGGTCACCACGCTGACCGGAGCGGTGATGCCACCGGGCGGCGTGCCCACACTGCCACCCAAGCCCAGCATCGGCAGGCGTTCCCGACGCGGTGATAGCATCTCGACTGACTCGCTCCCCCGCTCCCAGCGGGGCACGACCACCGGTTCCCCGTGTACATTCTCCAGCCCATCGCGACGCATCCGCTCCAAGATCCAGTCCACGGCCGATTCCAGTGCCGGCGAGGCGCTTGGTCGTGCTCCGAAGGTGTCGCACAATTCAGCCAGCCGATCCCACCCCTCACGGGATGCGCTCATCGCCGAAACCAGACGATCCATCGCTGCCCGGGTTTCCGGTGGCAAGACGGCCTGGGTGCGGGCGGGGACTTGAGGCGCAACCAGCGAGCGCCAGCGTATTTGGCGCAGGGCCGCAGTCGTACTCCAGGCGGCGATTCCCAGGGGCTTGCTGCGCTCGATCTCACCTTCGCGCAACGCCAGGCGCTTCTCGCGGGTGTCCAAATCGATGATCTGCTTGCCGTCGAGCCAGACGGTTATATTTGTACTCACCACCCGCAGCTTCAGGGCATACCAGCGACCGCTCTCGAAGCGCTCCAAGTGCGTGGTGCTATTCTGGTTAGCAGAATCCCCATCGATGTTCGAAAGGCCCACCACGCTGCCGCCCCAACCTCCGACAATGAGCGACAAGTGATTGGTCCCCACCGGGAAGGTCAGCCCGCAAAAAAAGTCGATCCCCAAAACTCGCTGCGCCTCGAGCGAAAGTTCGTAATCAACGGCAGGAAAGTCGTTGGTCCAGTTCACTCCAGTCAGGATTCCCTGATTGAGCACCAGAGTGCCGTCGCGCACCTCAATCTCGCCCGCACCGGCGAAGGGGGTATTGGCCCACCCTTTCTGGGTCGTCCCGTCAAAGAGCGGCGTCCAGGTTTCCTGGGCGCGCGCCCACCCGCACAGAAGCAGCCCACCCAACGCCAAGACTCGGACCATCCAGTGGTTCATGCGCTCACCATGCCCCGGGTCAGGCTCTGGCACAAAGCAGAAGGCAGTCCGAAAGAGGCTTCTGCCACGAGACCGCTTCCGGCGCGTCTTCCCGGCAGGCCACACTCCTGATAGGGTATCTCCCTCGTGACCGAAACGGCTGCCCTCCCTCCACTGAAACTGCCCGAACTGCTGGCCCCCGCCGGCGACTGGGACTGCGTGCGCGCGGCCGTAGAAAACGGCGCCGATTCGATTTACTTCGGTCTCGACCGCTTCAACGCCCGGATGAGGGCCCAGAACTTTACCGAGGCGGACCTTCCCGCATTGATGGAGTTCCTGCACCGACGCGGCGTCCGCGGCTATGTCACCTTCAACACACTGGTGTTCACCGACGAGCTGGCCGACGCCGAGGATTACCTCCGCTCGGTTATCTCGGCGGGCGTCGATGCCGCCATCGTTCAGGACGTCGGTATTTGCCGACTAATCCGCAAAATCTCGCCGGATTTTCCGATCCACGGATCGACGCAGCTCACCGTCACTAGCCCGGCCGGCGTGGAATTCGCCCGCTCGCTGGGATGCGAGTTGGTGGTGCTGGCCCGCGAGAATTCCATCCGAGACATAGATGCCATTCAGTTGGCCCAGCGTGATCAAGTCTCCATCGCTGGCGGCCCGCCCCCCCTTCCGCTGGAAGTCTTCGTTCACGGGGCGCTGTGCGTGGCCTACTCCGGCCAGTGCCTAACGAGCGAATCCCTCGGTGGCCGCAGCGCCAACCGCGGTGAATGCGCCCAAGCCTGCCGCATGCCCTACGAACTGGTGTCCGACGGGCAGACCGTGGATCTCGGAGACCGGCGCTACTTGCTCTCGCCGCAGGATCTTTCCGGGCTCGAAGTGCTGCCCGACCTCGTGCGGGCCGGTGTGCGTTCGCTCAAAATTGAGGGACGCCTCAAGTCGGCCGAATATGTGGCCAGCATCACGCGGGTTTACCGACGGGCCCTGGACCAAATCGCCGCCTCAGCATCGGCCGGACCGGCTTCGGAGGCCCGCTACGAACTGGAAATGGCCTTTAGCCGGGGCCTGTACACAGGATGGTTCCGGGGCATCAACAACCAAGAACTGGCCCATGCCCGCTTCGGTAAAAAACGGGGCGTCTATTTGGGGGAAGTCTCAGCCGTGGGACCCAATGCTGTCCGCCTCCAACTCGAAGGCCCGCTCAAGCCCGGTGACGGTGTCGGCTTCGATGCCGGACGACCCGATCTCCCGGAAGAAGGCGGCCGCATTTATGGCGTACGCCCTCTGCGAGATGGCTTCGTCGAACTGACCTTTGGCAGCGGGGCGGTGGATTTCGAACGAATCCAGGTCGGAAACCGCATTTGGAAGACCGATGATCCGGTGTTGAATCGGGAGCTTCGCAAGACCTTCGAAGGC
>JAPLUH010000061.1 GCA_026397675.1 Verrucomicrobiota bacterium | reverse complement strand
GTAGTCCACACCGAGATTCGGAAACCGCAACGAACTGTGGTCGTTGTTGAGCTTGAGCGTGGTGATCCGCGTGGTGTCGGTCTGGAATCCGAGCACCAGGATGTCGCACATGAGCTTCATGTGCTCAGCAATGTCCTGCGGGATGCCGTCCGCCGGGCGGGCCATGTCGGGCTTGGACAACGTCGGCCGCCAGCCCTGCAGTTCACCCTTCTTGCCGGCAGTGTCGATGCGCTGCTCGACGTCGCGAACCGAATCGAGGTACTCGTCGAGCTTGCGGCGGTCGTTAAGGCTAATTTGCCGGCGCAGGCTTTGCGCGTCGGACAAGACGGCATCGAGCACACTGCGGTCACCCTTTTCGTTGGAGTCCTTGAACAACCGGTCAAAGGCCAGCGCCGGATAAATTTCCAGCGGCGTGGGAGTCGTCGGCGAGGTCCACGAGATGTGCGAGCTGTAAAGCATCGAGTAGTTCTTGTGGACCGACGGGTTGGACTTCTCGCAGCCCAAGACCAAGCTCGGCACCTTGGTGGTCCTGCCCTGCGCCTGCGCCACGAACTGGTCGAGGCTGGTGCCCGAGCGAATCTCGCCACCCGAGGCCAGCGACGCGCCGGAAAGCAGGTTGCCGGTTTGCGAGCTGTGGATGTTTCCCTTGAGCGCCTCGGCATTGTAAAGGCCTCGGACGAATACCGTCTTCTGGCGGAAGTCCTGCAGCGGGGCCAACACCTGGCCCAACTCCATCTGCGCACCCTCGCCCCGGGCCCACCATTCCTTGGAGTGAAACCCATTGCCCGAGAAGAGCACCGCCATGCGGACGGGTGCCTCGCTAGCCGGACGCTGGCCTGCCGGCGGCGTGTCGCCCCAGACCGTCAGAGATTCCATCCAGGGCAACGCCATGGAAACGCCGACGCCTCGGAGAAACGTGCGCCGATTCAGTGAATGTTGGGGCATGGTAGTCGATTCTGGAGGGTTGGGGTTATTCTTCGGGTTTGCGGTCCATCCCACGGATTCGGACAAATTGAGGACTAGCGACAATGGTTTCAACGGCCCCCTGGACCCGGGCCTCCCGGGAGGAGAGTTTCCGCTGCAAATCGCTCAACAGGGGCTCGTCCGATAACAGCACGCCGCGACCCAACGAGTAGCCGAGGAGCTTGCGACTGAATTGCCGCAAGAAGGCCTCCTTACGTTGATGAGACAAATACCGCCGCAACCCGGCCGCGCCTTCGAGCACGGTGCCGTCGAGGACCTTGGCCCGAACATCGAGGGCCCGGCCGCCGAGATCCCGCTCACGGAATCGGCCCACCGCATCGAACGATTCCAACGAGAACCCGTAGGCATCGATCCGACGGTGGCAGCCCGAGCACTTTGGATCCGAACTGTGTTTCTCGGTGAGTTGCCGCACGGTGAGTTGCTCGAGCGACTCGTCTTCAGGCAACCGCGGCACATCCTTCGGGGGCTTGGGCAGCTTCTCGCCGAGGATCACTTCACTAATCCAATTACCCCGGAGAATGGGGCTGGTACGCGAAGCACCCGATTGACGCGCCAGGGTGGAGGCCTGTCCCAGAATGCCACCGCGCGCGATCGGGCGCAGCCCCGTGACGCGTTTCCATTCGTTGGATCGAGTGAAGCTCACCGACGTGACCCCATAGAAGCGCGCCAGATCGGCGTTCAAGAAGGAGTGGTCGGCGTCCAAGATGTCGAGCACCGGGCCATTGTTCTGGAAGAGGTCGGTGAAGAAACGGACCGTCTCCTCACGCATGGCGCCGCGAAGCCCGCGGAACTCGGGAAAATGACGCTCACTCTTTTCGTCCAACGTTTCGAAGTCGTACAAATGCAGCCAAGCCAAGGCGAACTCTGTGGCCAAGCGTTCCACCTTCGGATTCTTGAGCATCCGCCGGGCCTGGGCACGCAAGACTTCTGGCCGATGAAGACGCCCAGCGACAGCCTCGGCCATCAACTCGGCGTCCGGCGTTGAAGCCCACAAGAAATAGCTCAAGCGCGTCGCCAACTCCACGTCACTGACCCGAGTGGAGGCCACTCCAGGACCGGGTTGCTCGGCTCGGTAAAGGAACGCCGGCGACACCAGCACTCGAGCCAAAATACCCCGGACAGATTCCTCGTGGGTGAGACCGTCTCCGCGGAGGCGTCCATAGAGACCCTTGAATGCATCGACCTCTCCGGCTTGCAGCGGCCGGCGATAGGCCCGAGCCGCAAAGGCGAAGACCGATTGCAAGTGAGCCGGTTCAGTGTCGACCAGCAGACGCCGAAACTCATCGGCACGGCGGCGGATGGGCTCCCCCATGGGCGTGAACGCGCTGGGATCCGCATCTTGGGTGGCGAACTGCCACAACTGCTCGAAGGCATCGACCAACTTGAAGGCATCCTGACTAATGTAGTGCAACTCCGACCAGAGGCGCTCCAGTTCGGCCGTCTCCGCCGGAGTGAGCATTAAGCGACGCAGGGCATCGTCTTCGCGATGGTAGAGAGTGAGCGTAACCACCTCGTCGACCGGTACAATCTTGGTGTAGCACAGCGCGGCCGGGAACAGTGCGCGGAAGCGCTCGAGCCCTTGGTCCCAACGGCGGCGCGCGAGCCCCCCGTCCGCCACCAGCACCGGCAGATCCGACTGCGTCGGCAACTCGCCGTCCGACCAGGTGCCCTTTCCGCCCTTCGTGCTCACCGCTCCCGGCACTAGCGCGAGTGAAGCCGGGCGCTGCGGCAAGAGTTGCATTTGGACACTCGCTTCAGAACCCGCGGAAGCATCCAACGTGGCCGTGGCCACCAGTTCGCCACCGACCGCCCATTCGGCCGGCAGGCGAACTTCCACCACCGACGGCGCCTTCACGCAGAGATCTTGTGGGGCGACGCGAAAAGAAGCGGAAAGGGGATTCTTCCCAAAGAGGGCAGGCTCGGGCCCCGGGCCCTCTTGTGGTGCCGACGCGGATGCTAAGATCGCCAGCTCTGGCTGTTGCACAAGGCCGCGGAGCACCGCCCCGAGCAACGGTCCCTGGAGGGAGGTCCACTGGCGTCGCAACACCGCATCGGGAGCATCCTTACCCAAGCCCGCCGACTCAGAAGAGAACAAGGCTTGGAGATTTGCAGCCAACCGGCGCTTCTCTTCGATGGAGCCGGCCGCGCGCCAACGGGCCAAAAGAGAACCCTCGGGGATCGCGGTTTCCAGCGCACCGCCGCGTGCCTCCGGTTCACTGAAGAAATGCCAGACAGCGGGGTGGCCCAAGCGATCGGCGTGCGGATTGCCCGCCAAGATGGCGGGCGCAACGTCACCGGAGAGACTCCAGACCTGCGCGGCAATTGAGGTATCGGTCAACTGCAAGTCCACGCGGGTGAGGTCGCACGAGTGGTTGCCATCACGCGGCCCCACCGACAGGCACACCACATCGCCCACGCCCACCGTCACCGAAGGCAGCGGTCCGAAACGCACTTCCTTGGATCCTTGCGATACACCCGAGGCCAACGTCTGGCGCGTGGCACCCCGACGGAGTTCCAGCACCCAACTCACGCCATTCCCGCATTCGGTGTGCGAATGCTGGACCAGACCTTCGATCTTGAAGGTTCCTGCGACAGGCCCTCGCCATCCCACGATCACGCGACGCGAGGGCGACGGATGCACGGCGACACTGTGGGGCCGCATCAGGCCCGGCACCCGGACCTCGCGATCCGAGGAGTTGGCCGTGACACTCAAGGCATCCGCAGCGGTCCAACCCTGAATAAACGAATACCCCTGCGCGCTCTCGAGGGTGGAGGTGATGAGTCCCTCGATGCGGGTGCCTCCCGAACGCATCCCCAACGCCTCCAACCACGCCGCAAACGCCTGCGGGTCAAGATTCTTGGAGCGGGCCAACGCAGTCAGCGCCTCACCGGAGGGAACTTCTGTCAGCTCAGCCGCAGCATTCAGACACGCCGCCGCCTGAGAGAAGAGCGGACCCCGGGTTTGATCCAATCGATGAATGACCGAACGCAACTGACTCAGCGGCACATCCGGTCGGCCCGGAACCACCAAACGCGGATTAGACCACAGCGCGATATCCGAGGCCGAACCATCCCCCGCATCGGCGGCCACCAGAAAAGCCCGAACCTCCCCAGAGGCATCCGGAGCCGGCAGCTTGAGCCGCGTCTCGCGGGCGCTGGCCAACGGAGAAATCGGCACTTGCCAGGCACTGGGACCATCCCGCTTACCAATGTGACCGACCGTGGTGAATCGCCAAACCGAACGCTGCCACGACTCCACCACTGCGGCCACGGCAGCGCCCTCACCCGGCTTGGCCTCGCGCCAACGGGCACGAACTGTATCCAAGAGCGGAGACGACTCGGACTGGTTCAAATCGACCCACAGCCGGCTCAAATACCGGACATTGAGCCCCCGAAGGCGGGCCAACGCCTCGAGGTCTGTGGCGCTGCGAGAACGCCCCGCCGCCCGCAGTTCCAGCGTGGCGTTCAAATACCGAGCCAGCGGCAAGACACCACCGTCACGCGTGTCAAACTGAATGCCCTGGAGGTTGACCGCAGTGCCCCCGCCGTTCTGGGTATAGCGCCCGTAGAACTGCCGAATGGCCGCGAGGCGTTCCTGGGTCCAGTCACGCGGTGAGGTGCTCGAAGAGAACCGAACCCCATCGGGAAGAAGGACCGCATGGCGAGCCACCTCCTTGGCCGCATCCAGGTATTTGGTCACCAACGAGGGCGACATCACCAGCGACTGTCCCACGTTCATGAACCCCTCGCCCGAGGCCGAATCGACCGGGAATTCTCGAGCCGGATCGAGAGACTCCACGCCCGTCAGATCGCGGATCGTGTAAGTGTACTCCGCATTCGCCAAACGCCGCAGCACCACCGGTCCGGGGTCCCCGGCATTTTTCCGGGCCCATCGATCGAGCAACCCCCGCACTCCCGCCATCAATTGCTCCCGCGCTTTCGCGTCCATCACCGGCTGATCCTTCGGAGGCATTTCACCGACGGAAACCTGCTCGAGCACTTGCTGCCAAACCTTGGGATCGGTCGACTCCGCGCCCGGCTGAAGCACCTGCTCCAAATCGAGGTCGCCCTTGTGCTTGGCTGTGGAATGGCAATTGAGACAGTGACGCTCGAAGAGCACCCGCGTCTTGGTATCGAGCACTTCGGCGGCCACGGACCCTGCCAGCGACATCGATGCCAGTGCCGTTGCCGTGATCCATCCCACAGCATGGCCCAGTTTGCGCACCGGGTAGAGCACCGGTGATCGTACCGACCTTTGGAATCCTGCCTTCATCTCTCCTCGTTTCATCCTGTTGTCCATTCACCCACACCCATCGCCCAACCACTGAACCGTCAAATGCGGATAAAGAGACGCTTCTTCCACAACCACCAGCACATCGCCCAGAAAATCGAGAGCACCGCTGCCCCTTCCACCGCCGGCGCATACACCCCAAAGTGATCCGGCCAGAACGTCTTGCCCAGATGGGTCCGCACGTTGTCACGGAAGAAGCCATCCCAGAGGTGGCTGGTGACGTACATGAAGATGGAGTTCATACCTACTACCTGAAGCGGGAAGGTCAGCCAAGACTGTTTCAGGCGATCGGCCACCCAATAAAAGCCCGTGATGAGCAGGCAGCACCACCCGCCGCTAAAAAGCACCCAGGACGGCGTCCAAATGCGTTTGACCACCGGAGCGATTCCGGCTCGATCGAGAAGCCAACCGGCTGCCAATCCACACACTCCGACCAGGGCGATCCGGAATAACCGCCGGCCAATCGGAACGTCCTCTCGGCGCAACCAGCCACCCACCAGCAAACCGCAAATCATCGTGCCCAGCGTGGGAATGAAACTGAGCGTCAAATAGCCACCGCCATTGAAGAGGAACGTCTTAGCGCGCGGGAACAAATTGAGGAACCACACCTCAAAGTGGTGAGCCGGATTGGCGTTCTTGTTCCAGTGGGCTGCAAAACCGCTCAGGCCGTGCTGCTTCATCCAATCGGCCGAGACACCGACGCTCGAGGGATCGAAGTCCGGACCGGGCAACGGAGCCAAAGCAAACCATGCCCAATACCCCATAAGAATGGCCACCAGTCCAACTACTTGCGTCCGCACACTCCGCCAGGCCAGAAGCCACAAGAAGGTATAGCCCAAACCAATTTGGGTGAGCGTGTCCTCGAAGGTGAAATTCGTTTGCGACGCATGCGTCGACCGCAGCGCGATACCCAGCGCCGACAAGGCCAGAGCCCGCCACACCGTGTGGAAGAACATCCGCAGGAAGCCTTGATCCGACTGTTGGCGCGAAGCGATGGACCACGGCAAGGCCAGACCCACCAGGAAAGAAAAGGACGGTTGGATCAGGTCATGGAGCGTGCACCCCTGCCAATCCACATGATCCTGATGGTGCGCGAAAAAATGCCACACACTGTCGGCGGGCATGTTAGCGGCCACGGCTCCGAAGCGAACCATTTCGCCAGCCATCAGCAGCATCACGAACCCGCGGTAGGCATCCATCGACGACAATCGCTGCGGCATCGCTGGGGATTTCCCAGAACCGGGTGAAGGAGGCATCCCTGCGTTGTGACAAGGTTCTAGGATCAGCGCAATCCCGTTGGCGGAGTTCTGGGCGGTGAGCCGCGAATCATTGACCTTCAATGGATCGGCTCCGCCTCATGACCGACTCCCTAAGCGAGAAAGCCGTCGGTGCCCAGAAGAACGAACCGTCGATCCGGACATTGGCGACCGAGCCCTGCCGAGGCACCCTACGCAGCATGGAACCGGTCCTCCCCGAGACATTGGCTGAACGGTTGTTTTCTGGCGGCGACTTTGCTTTTGGCTTCGGCATGCAGCGGCCCCGTCAAGAATGGTTTGGTTGGGACGACCCGCGCCAAGAAACCCTGCAAGATCGCCATCACTGGTTGTCCCAGGAACCCCAACGTCACTTGGCCTGGACCGACGAAGCTACCCCCGTCCTGCTCGAAGCGTTGGCCCTCTTCCCCAACGCGCCCTTTCCCACGGAGAGCTTACCTCACCTAGACCCGCGACCCGACAGACTGCTCAAGAGCCTGTCCCTCAATTGGGAGCCCGACCTACTGCTCCTACGGCGGGATGCGTCTGGCCAATTCAGACTGGTCGCCGGAGCAGTCTGCTTTCCATCGGCCTGGGACCTCCGCGAAAAGCTCGGCAAAACCGTCGATGCCATTCACGCCGATGTGCCCACATTGAACGCCACGCTGGGAGCACGGATCCGAACCTTTTTCGATCGGCTGCAGCCCGGACAAACCTTCGAACGCGACAATTGGGGCCTCGCCGCCCACGGCGAACGCAATGCCCACCACGATCGCAACCTCCCCCGACTGACGGACGACGCCACCCTCGACACCACCTGGCTACGGCTCGAACACCAGGCCTTCCGGGCCCTACCGAACAGCGGCGGCCTCCTCTTCGCCATCCACCTCACCGTGCACCCGCTCGAGCGCGTGCTGCAGGCCCCGGCCGCCCGCGATCAACTAGCAACCCAACTCCGCTCGATGCCTGAAGCCATCGCCGCCTACAAAGGCATCCTCCCCGCCCGCGACGCCCTGGTTCGCCAACTGGAGTCCCAATGACGCTTTTCTAAATTCTCCCCTCCAACAA
>JAPLUH010000429.1 GCA_026397675.1 Verrucomicrobiota bacterium | reverse complement strand
ATGTGGATCTGACTGCGAAGGTGCCCACTCCCATTTTGCTCGAAGGGTGGAAGGTGCGAGTTCCGGTGACGCCCGCGGGTAAGCCCTACCGCATCGATCTGACGGTGCGGCAAACCAATGTGACTGAACACTCGCTGGCCTTGCCCGCATATCGCTATGGCGGATTGGGATTCCGTGGGCTCGATGCTTGGGATGGTGCGTCGAACTGCCGCTTCCTCTCTTCCGAGGGTGTGACGAATCGGGTGACGGGCAACGAGTCGCACGCTCGCTGGTGCTGGATCGGCGGGGCGGCCCAGTCTGTCGAGGGTGGGGATGGGATTGCTGGGGTAGTCCTCTTGGCTCATCCATCCAATTTCCGTTTTCCGGAGCCGATGCGCATCCACCCGACCGAGCCGTTCTTTTGCTGGTCTCCGCAGCAAGCGGGCGACTTCACTCTGCCGCCGCGGGGCGGGCACGCGATGCGCTATCGAATCCTTGTGGCCGATGGCACACCCGACCCGAAGGAAATCCAGCAGCAGTGGCTTGAGTGGTCCCGGGAACCCTGAATCTTCCAATACCTCGTCGCATGACCTTTGCTCAATTTGTCCCCCGATCTCGCGCCGCACGCGTTGCCCTCAGGATTCACCCTTGGAGGGATTTCTGGAGTCGCTGGGTTGCCCTGGTTGTTTTAGTGATTTTTGCGCTCGGTCGCGCCGTTGCAGATCCCACACCAGCCCTTCGCGAGTATGATGTGCTCAAGTCTTTGCCCTCGGGATGGTTGGAGTGGCTCAGTCAGAATGATTTACCCGACGATCACGGGCTGGCCGGCGGGAACCGAGGTCAGGGACGCTGGATCGAGGCAGGGTCGCAGCGGGGCAGTTGCCGGGCCGTGATTGCGGCGGTGGTGGCCGGCGACCTCGCCCGCGCCGACCGGGCTTGGAAGGGCGTCGAGGTGACCTTTGAGCATCAGCGCGACGACGGTGGATTCGCAGCGGCCGAGCGGCCCAGCGGAGGGAGTTCGGCCTCCGGCGGCGCTGCCGTCGAGACGGCGTATTTTTTCCTTCAGGAACTGGGGCGGGCGATTCTGGTGATCCGCCAGTCGCCGCATGAGGCCCACTTCCATGACCGCATCCGGGCCATTGAACCGAAGCTCCGACGCGCCTGTGACTTCATCGCGGCCGGCGAATCCACAATCTTGCCCAAGAGCCGGAAAGCGGTGAATCGAGTGTTCATCGCGGCCAAGGCCTTCGGGACTTGTGGACAAGTTTTGAACGACGCGTCGCTGGTGGCGACATCGAGGCGTCTGGTGACCGAGGCGCTGCGCCAGCGGGATGAAGAGGGTGTCTTTTTGGAACACGGGGGGCGCGATTCGAGCTACAACGCGGTGACGCTGCTGTTCGCCCAGGTGCTCGCATTGCATGTCCCGATGCCCGAGCTCGACGAGGCTCTGAAGAAGGCCGCCCGCTGGCAAATCTCGCGCATCCTTGACTCAGGCGAGGTGGACACCCGGGGTAACACGCGCACGGGCGTGGGCAAGGAGCCCGGTTACAACGGGCAACCTAAGGGGATCAACCACAACGAGGTGATCCTCGCCTTGGCGTTGCATGGGATCGTGCATCGCAATTCGCAAGCCCTCGACGCCGCGGGTCGGGTGATGGCATGGACTCGACGCGATGCATCCGGCAAGGCGGTTCCAGCGGTCCAGACTGCTCCGGCCGTGTTTCGCCAAACCGCTCCGGCGCTGCGGTTGCTCCCCGGCTCCACGAACTTCCATTTCTCGATTTATGGAGGCCCGTCGGAGCCCCGCGAGCTTGAGTCATTCTTGAAGGCGCTTGAGACGCTGGGGCTCGCCAATGCGCTGGATCCGGGTCCGTCGGCGACGGCCGGTTCTCGAGGGGCCTT
>JAPLUH010000378.1 GCA_026397675.1 Verrucomicrobiota bacterium | reverse complement strand
CCAGAACGTCCTCGTGCGTATGGATCCGACCACCGGGAAACTTCGGGGAGAACTGCTGCGGTTGGAAGGTATCCGCGACTTCATCTTCGCCTCGCCGGTCGGAGCCGCGGGCCGGATTTACATCACCGGTCGGGACGGAACGACCGTGGTCCTCCAGCATCCTTCCGGGAATGAGGCGTTCGAAAACGCGGTGCTGGCTGTGAACCGGCTGGAGGACTCCTTTAGCGCCTCACCGGCGTTGGTGGACCGAGAGTTTTACCTGCGTGGCGAGCGCTTCCTGTATTGCCTGGCTGAGTAAATTTCGGCTTGGGCTGCGGGATCGGATCTGAAGGTCGGTGGGGGCTCACTCAGGCCGACTCACTGGGTCGCCGTGGCCTTAGGGCGTGAAGTCACCTCGCGGAATCTGGACTCGTAATCAGGATGAGTCGTGCCCATTAGGCGGTCCCACACATTGAGATAAAGGCTGTAGTTTCCCCGCATTTTCTCGTGATGCATGATGTGGTTGGTGGGGGTGTTAATAAATTTTCCTAACCACGAATCTATTAGCCATTGGGGATAGAACTCGTAGCCGGTGTGTCCCATCACGTTGAAGAAAATCTGCCAAAGCATGAAGAGCGTGAAGGCCAGCGGGTGGATAGGCATCACCAGCACGGTGAGTGGAAAGATGCCCGCTTCGACCACCGCTTCGGCGGGAGCGAACGCGTAGGAGGCCCAGGGCGAGGGATTATTGGAAAGGTGGTGCACCCGGTGAAACACTGAGAAGAGCCGCGGATGGTGCATCATCCGATGCGTCCAATAAAAGTAAGTGTCATGCAGTAAGATCGCGCAACCGATGCTGCCCCAGAACCAGGCAGTGCCATAATCTCCCACCTTCCAGTACATCTGCGTCCAACCAGATCGCGACGCCAAAATTGTACTGGCTCCGACCAACCCGAAAATCGCCAGAGTCAGGAGGGAATAACCGATCTCACGTCGGATATCGGAGGAGGCAGGGAATCGCGGAATGATCTTGCGATGAGCCCAGCGTTGCCGAAACCACCAATAACCCAGGACCCAACCGATCCCCGCAAACAGCAAGTAGCGCAGCGTGGCATCGACCGTGGTGACGCCAGCAATCTTAAAGAAGCTCCAGGGTGAATCGAGGATGCGCTCCAGCGGTGTCATCGCGGTTGATCCTGATCCGTCGCCGACTCGCTGGCCATGCCTTCTTGACCACCAGAGATATTTAAAGCGGGCGTCCCGTTCGATCCGTGGTCATTCGTCATGCGATGGGGGCACACTGGCTTTGAGTCCGTGCAGCCCCCGACGCGGTGCGCTGTAGCGGAAGAGTTCGGCGTAGCGAGCCCACGAGACGAGGGTGTGCAAAATGCGTTGCGGGCGTTCTCTCGGAAACGTCAGGGCCAGTTGGCTCAGAATGATGTCTTCTGCGAGTTCATTCGTCGGTGACGCAGCCAGGCCCCGGATCACCAAATCGAAGACATGGATTTGCCTCAAGATCGTGTTGAGGAGTTTCTTTCGCGCATCGATGTCGGCTGCCAGGAAAGCGCGTCCCTCGTGCGTGGCGTGACAGTCCTTGGCAAACGAACGCCCAGCGAGTGGAGCGGGCGATGGAATTCGAAATCTGAGGGGACTCTCTAGGAATTCTGCCAGGGCGGGTTTGTTGGCCTTTGTGAGCCTTTGTGAGCCTAATTGGCTAAACAAAAAGGCCGTCTTCCCGAAGGAAAACGGCCTAAAAGTTGGTTGCGGGGCTAGGATTTGAACCTAGGACCTTCAGGTTATGAGCCTGACGAGCTACCGGGCTGCTCCACCCCGCGATCCCGAGGCGCAAAGTGATACCGGATGGTGGCCTCTA
>JAPLUH010000285.1 GCA_026397675.1 Verrucomicrobiota bacterium | reverse complement strand
GACCCGGCCAACCTCAGGCCTCCCTCCCCTCGCCTTGGCGACTGCGTCACCTGCGTGGGTGGCCGCTCGGCATTTCCTCGTCGGAGGTCCGGGACCGGATCCGTCGGGGGCTTCCTTTCGCGCACCTAGTGCCCGCCGGCGCGGCCGACGTCATCGCCTCTGAGGGCCTTTACCAGAACCCTGCTTAGCCACAGCGGTTCAATCGGATGAGTCGTGCTGACCACACAATCCCTTTCCTCCTCACTCAATCGTTACGGCTGAGTCGCCGAAAGCGAGGCAGCCGACGCGGACGATGAGGATGCGGCCAGTGCATTAATGCCGCTGGCGGCGTAACCGGCTCCGAAGCCGTTGTCGATGTTCACCACCGTCAGACCGCTGGCGCAGGAATTGAGCATTCCTAACAGCGCCGTCAGGCCGCCGAAGTGGGATCCATACCCCACACTGGTGGGGACCCCGATGATGGGCCTGCCGATGAGGCCACCCACCACACTGGGCAATGCAGCCTCCATTCCCGCCACCACGATCACCACGTTGGCGGACTGAATCTCGGGAAGCCGGCGCAGGAGGCGGTGCAACCCCGCCACGCCGACGTCGTAAATCCGCTGGACAGTGTTGCCCATAAAGTCAGCCGTCACCGCGGCCTCTTCGGCGACCGGAAGATCGGTAGTGCCGGCAGCCACGACAGCAATGACTCCGGGCCGCTTGGGCAGCGGCGATGTTTCAAGAGTCAGACAGCGGGCCGCCTCATGATGAATCGTATGCGGAAACTTCTCCTTCATGGCTCGGGCATGTTCCGAGGTCACCCGCGTGGTGAGAACTCGTCCGTCGGCCGCCAAAATTTCCCCAGCAATCGCCACCACCTGTTCCGGGGTTTTGCTCGCGCCAAAGATGACCTCCGGGAACCCCTTGCGCAGGGCTCGATGCTGATCGACGACGGCAAATCCGAGATCCACCACCGGGGCCGCCTGGAAGGCTTGAAGCACCTTCTCGACAGGCACTTGACCATTGCGAAAACGTTCTAACAGCGTGAGGGCTTCCGTGGGACTCATGGAATCGAAGTGTATTAGGGACGATGGGGGGGCAACGGGTCGGCCGCTTCGCGCAACCGGCGACGGGCCTCGGCCAGCCGTTCAGGTTGATGAGCCGCGACATTCTGCACAGCAGCAGGATCGGCCTTGAGATCATACAGTTCGACAATTCCTGTCGAGGGGTGCTCGACGGCCTTCCAATCATCCCAGCGGATCGCCCGACTCGGTGAGGCCTCAGCCGTTTCCCAGTACAGCCCACCGGCGCGATTGGAGGGCTCTTTGAGCCCCCCCAATACTTCCGGCAGGAGCGAAATACCATCGATGCCCTGAGGGGCCGGAATACGAGCCAGGGCCGCGACCGTGGGCAATACATCCCACAGGGCCACCGGGCGTTCGTTGGTCTGGCCGGCCGTGATCTTGCCCGGCCAACTGAAGAGCAGTGGCACCCGGAGCCGGGTCTCGGCCAACCGATCCTCCCCAGAAGCGGTTGCGCTGACACTGGTCACCACAAGGAGCGTCTCGCGCCGGATGCGGCTCTGCTCGAGTTCCCGAACCACCGCACCGACAAAGGTATCCCACTGCAATCGATGGCGTCCGCGCACATCTTCGGAAGAAACGCCACCGGGTAGCGGATGAGCCACATACAGAAAGAATGGGTGATCCTCATGAACCTGGATGTAATTGGTGGCGAACCGCGCGAACCAGTCGGGGGCGTAATTAGCCAAACGCCCGCGTTGGTCGATGAGGTTGTCGAAGACGTCGGTATTCCGCCACAGAGCCTTGGGGTACAGGTCCTTGGCCTCCCGGGAATCCAGAAAACCAAACCAATCCGAAAACCCCTGCTTCATCGGATGGCCCGGGGTGTTGTTGCCGCCTAAGTCCCACACACCGATCGCCGCCGTCCGGTATCCCGCCGCCCGAAACACTTCTCCGAGAGTGACATCCTCGTTGGCCAGCGGACCTGACACCGGCCCACGGATCCGCCCATGCCCGGAATGCCGAGCGGTCAAGAGGGCTGCCCGACTGGCGGGAGTCGATGCTGCGCCCGCGTAAGCTTGGGACCAGCGCAGGCCCGAGGCGGCCAATTTCT
>JAPLUH010000434.1 GCA_026397675.1 Verrucomicrobiota bacterium | reverse complement strand
TGGGGCATGATTGAAAGCGTCGGTGTGCATCGACTTCACGATAGCGATATCATCCGCCACCCCGGCCAAATGAGGCATGAGCTCGGAAATCTCCTGACCCGACTGGCCGTGTCGGGCAAAGCGAAACTTGGGCCCCAGCAGTTTGGCGTCCGGACTAATGAAGGCCGACCGATACCCCTTGAGCAATTCGGCCGGGGGCAGCTTTCCGTTCCACTTTGCCAACTCGGGCTTGTGGTCGAAGAGCTCCAAATGGCTTGGGGCTCCGGCCTGGAATAAATAAATCACCCGTTTCGCCTTGGCCGGAAAGGCCGCCGGCTTCGCCGCAAGCGGTCGAGCACCGGCAATCCCCGAACTCACCGAAGCGGCCTGCGCCGAATCACCCAGGAGCGCATGCAAGGCCGCCATGCCGAGACCCACACCGCAATCCCGGAAGAACCACCGCCGGGTGAGGTGCGCCTGATGCTGAGCCAACGCCTGCTGAAGAATGGATTGAGGGGTCATGGGAGTCACTCCTTGGTGATGGTTTCGTCGAGATTCAAAAGAGCCCGGGCCACGGCGGTGTGAGCGGCGAGGGTTGCCGGCGTGACACCCGGGGGAAGCCCCGTGACCGCCTCAGATTTGCCCACAGCCATTTCGGCCGCGTTCAACCAACCCTCGGCTATCCGCGCCCGCTGCTGATTCAGAAGACGTCGGAGCGCCTTTAATTCCTCCGCTTGCGGCAATCGGCTCAACACGTGTCGGAACGCGAAGGCAATCCTCTGATCATCGGTCTTGCCTCCCTCATTGATCGACTTCCGCGCCAGTGCCTGGGCTGCCTCAACAAACTGCGGTTCATTGAGCGAAGTGAGCGCCTGCAACGGTGTATTGGAGCGAAGTCGACGCACGCAGGCAGCGTCGCCATTAGGCGCATCGAATGCCTGCAGCACCGGATTAGGAATACTGCGGAAGCGGAAGGTGTAGAGCGAACGCCGATAGCGGTCTGAACCGGTTTCAACCCGCCAAGTCTTGGGCCCATAGCTCGCCGGCGGCTGGAACAAAAACTCCGGCGCCGGAGGATAAACCGCCCGCCCTCCAAGGGTGGGATTCATCAACCCGGACACGGACAGAGCGATGTCCCGAACGATCTCACCCTCCACACGGAACCGCGGGCCTCGCGCCAACAACCGGTTGTTAGGGTCCCGCTCCAGCAACACCGGACTCACCCGACTGGATTGGCGATACACCGCCGAGCTCACAATGAGCCGGTGCAAGTGCTTGACGGACCAAGGCGCCACTCCGGGTTGGGAGGGCTGCATGAACTCGACCGCCAACCAATCGAGCAATTCCCGATTGGAAGCCGGTGGCGACTGCATCCCGAGGTCTTCAACGCTCTCCACCAGTCCAACTCCAAAATACTGCTGCCAGAGTCGATTTACGGCCACGCGCGCGGTCGTCGGCGAGCGAGGATCCACCAACCAACGGGCGAGTGTTAGGCGGGAATCATCGGCACCGACGGGCAACGAATGCAGGAACGCGGGCGTCCCATGAGTGACTTCACGGTCCGGCTTCAGCCAGTCCCCGCGTCGGAGCAATCGAGTGGTCATGCGGCTTTCTCCCGGCCCCTGCCCTTGTCGCGCCGCGAACACCAGCGCTGGAGCCCCCTCCGGCCATTGCTTCCACAGCGCCTCAATCCGTGTGTTTACCTCGGCAAAGTTTGTCTGAGTGGTCCGCCAATAGGAGAACACCGCACCCGTTTGGGCCGGAGTCCGCCCCTCCGCCGGGGTCTTCATTACAATCTGGCGCACGGCCGCCGGCAGTGGATCCGCCACCGCATTGGTGGCCGACGAAACCGAAAGACGGAACCGCCCTAGGTTGTGGGTCTGCAAATCATCCGAGTTCCATCCACCGTGTTCCTGATGGAGCTCAAACTCCAGGATCGCCCCCTTCGGAAAGGACACCGGCTTTTCGGCCACGAAGACCGCCTTGCGGGATTGGTTGCGGCGCCCCGGTCCCGCATCGATGCCCCAGGCGGTCTCCTTCTTGCCATCGATGGCATGGGACACCGGGCCATAAGTGCGCTTTTTATCGGAACGGTCGTCAAATTCCGCCTCCAGAGATTTCGCCTCATTCGCAAAGTCGGCGGTCGCCTGAATGAACTTCACGGAGACCTTGTTGGTCGGATTTTCTGGATCCGTGGCGGTGACCTTGAACTCACTGAGTGCCGCCATGCCGCGGATGGACCGCCCGGGCCCTTGGCAAGGCAAGTTAGGATCGGTCAATTGCTCGAGACGGAACGACGAAATGGAGGTGAGTCCATTGGTTCCCCGGAAATGCGGTGCCCACTGAGTGGGCGCGTAACTGGCAGCACGAATCGACCCGTCTTCGTATTGATAAAATCGCTCCCCTCGTTCTCCGACATGCTCACAGTGAACCACCGTCCACTCCGGTTGGTCGCCCCGCACCGAAGCCTCCCAGGCTGCCATGCGCGCCTGCCAGTCCGCCGTGGTGTGACGAAGGATCTCCTCCTGTTCCCGGATCTGGCGCACCAACTGGTCGCGCTGTTGCTGTTGCGAAGGACTGTAGGCCACCACGGACGATTCGTGATCGTTGTTCAGGAAGGCAAAGAAGCGGTAGTACTCCTCCTGCGAAATAGGATCGTATTTGTGGTCATGGCATTGGGCGCACTGGATGGTAATACCCAGCACCGCCTTGCCGATGCAGTCCATTCGATCAATGAGACCATCGATGCGAAACTGCTCGGGATCGGCCCCGCCCTCTTCATTCAACATCGCATTGCGCAAGAAACCGGTGGCCACACGGCTGGAATCGGTCGCCTGAGGCAACAAATCACCGGCGATTTGCTCAATGAGAAACTGGTCATAGGGCACGTCGCGATTGAGGGCATCGACCACCCAATCTCGGTACGCCCAGACAAACCGAGGCTTATCCTTTTCGAAACCATCGGAGTCGGCATAGCGAGCCGCATCCAGCCAATGTCTTCCCCAGCGTTCACCGTGATGCGGGGAGGCTAGCAAACTCGATACGACCCGGTCCCAAGCCCCCGACGTTTTGTCGACCAGGAATCGGTCCACCTCGGATGGCGTCGGCGGCAATCCGGTGAGATCCAGATGGAGGCGACGCAAGAGAGTGATTCGGTCGGCCTCCGGAGATAGGTTAAGCCCCTCCTTTTCCAGACGGGCGACGATAAACCGGTCGATAGGAGATCGGATCCGATCTGCCCGACGCACCACGGGCAGCTCTGGTCGCACCGGAGGTTTCCAGGCCCAGTGATCGCGGCGCACGGCATTCGTCGTCGATGCACCCCAGGCCATACCCCCAACCCAAAGCCACCCAAAAAGAAGGATCCGAAATCCAGCGTGCACCGGAGAAAGGGAGGAGGCGGGGGTGTTCACAACAACAACACTCTGCCTCGCGTCCCAGGGTTGGTCCAATCGGATTTGAGCCCCTTCGGTAGGACCGTCCTGTCGCCAATTCCAGCCAGCCTTGAAATCAGCCTTCGCAATGGGGACAGGCTCCTTCGGATGAGGGACTCAGATACGGGATACCCAAGGCCAATCCGCGGACAATCAAGAGAACCCCCACTCCGGCGACTACCCATGGAACGGCTTTTTGGAACCGTGCCCGCGAGGTCGCACCCAACCGCTGCCCCAGACGATCCACGACGAGCAGCAGAGGCAGTGTTCCCAAACCAAACACTACCATGGAGAGAGCACCGGATAGCGGATTTCCGGAGGCGGTGGCCGAAATTCCTGCGGCATAAACCAGCCCACAGGGAAGGAACCCATTGACCATGCCCAGAAACATGAGGGATCCGATCGTCTTACGTCCCATGCCCAACCTAAACAAGGCCTTCACCCAGCTCACCGACCGAACCAACCAGGCATCGAGCGACAGGCGTGAGGCCACGGCACCCCCGACCAGCAACAGCACACCGGCAACCACTGAGACGGCTCGCTGCCAACCGGCCACCTGGAACCCGCGACCCAGCAGGCCGAACACCAGGCCAATGAGGGCATAGGTGAGCAGTCGGCCCGTGTGATAAGCCACCCGGGAACGTCGGTGCGATGCGGCATCGCTGCCCGTGCCGGAGAAAAGAGCCATCATCAACGGACCGCACATCCCGCTACAATGCAGGCTGCCTCCCAATCCAAGAACCAATGCCGAGAAGAATTCCATGAGTCGAAACTTCTCCACCTCACGGGGCCGGAGCCCAGGCAACCATCGGCGGAACCACTACAGATCCTTCGGCGTAGTAGCCGGAGACTTCGGGTCCCCAGTGTACCCGAACCTTCCAGAGGCCCGGCTTCAGGGTGCCTGCATTGATATTCTGGATGCCGTCGGCACCGACCAACAAGGGAACCTCTCGATCCAGGGCAGCCTCGGATGGCCGGTAAAGGCGGACACGGCCCTGTGCATCGGCCGGCCGGGAAGCCAACGGCCAAGCGATGCGGATCACTCCTCCCTGCCCGACAGGGGCATACCCAATCGAGACCCCCGAATCGGTGGAGCGCCTCAGCCGGTTGATTTGTTGCTGATAGGCCATCTCCTGCTCGTAGTAGTCGGTGCTCACGAGTTCCTCGCGGTTGCGGTGCGCGACAACAGCCCAAGTAGCCAGAGCGAAAATGAGTACTGCGAAGAAGGTGGCGATACCGATGGGCCAAGGTTCAATCCGCGGTTGGGGGGGCTTCATGGATGGGATTTCGGAGAGAGGTTTCTGGGACTGGAGAATTGGGTCGTCACGCGCTCCAACAAGCGCCCGTTGGAGTAAACGCCCAACTTCAGCTCTGTGGTCGAACCGGTTAGTTGAGCCGGATCCAAATCAATCAGGGCCGAGGTCTGCAAATATTGACCCACGGGCACCACCGGATTCGTCGCGCCCATCAATCGGACGGAGCCCGGGAGGTTCTCGAGACGCACCTCCACCGGCAGAGGCTCGTGCGACTTGTTGATCATCTTCACCGAAAACAAATTCCGGATCCGTCCGTCCGGAAGGCTTTGGTACAAAGAACCCGAAACTCGGAGGAAGGTCGTCTCCACCGGTGAGCGCGAAAACACCAGCCACAGGAAGACACCAATCAGCGCCGCCAGAACGACCGAGTACAGGGCCATGCGCGAGGTGAAGTGCTGGGGCTCGCCCCGTTCCAAATTGTTCTGGGAGGCAAAGCGGATCAGCCCGGTCGGCCGCCCCACCTTGAGCATGATGGAATCGCAGGTGTCGATGCACGCCGTGCAATTCACGCACTCCATTTGCGTCCCGTCCCGAATGTCGATACCCGTGGGACACACCGCCACGCACTGACGACAATCCACGCAGTCTCCTAGGCCAGAGGACTTCCGGGCCTCCGACCCCTGATCGCGATGCAATGCCGCCCGCTTCTCGCCCCGAGAGCGATCGTAGGCGACCACCAAGGAATTCTCATCGAGCAGTGCCGACTGAAATCGGCCGTAAGGACAAATGAAGGTACAAGCCTGCTCCCGAAACCGGGCAAAAATCGCATAGAACAGCAATGAAAACAGGATCATGAAGGTCAACCCCACCCTATGTTTCCGAGGATCATCAAACTGGATATCTAAGAGTTGTTCGCTGCCGATGATGTAGGCGAGCAAGGTGTTCGCCACGAGGAAGGAAAGACCGAAAAACACCGCATGCTTGAAGAGGCGGCGAGCCATCTTGGGCAGTGTCCAGGGTGCAGCCGCCAGCGCGCGTTGCACGGCCGAGTCGCCATCGATGAGGTATTCTACCTTCCGAAACACCATTTCCAACATGACCGTCTGCGGGCAGGCCCACCCGCACCACAGGCGACCGAAGGCGACCGTGAAGACCGCGATGCCACTGATGAACACCAGCATCGCCACCGCGAATACTCCTGAGTCTTGGGGCCAGAAAATCTGGCCCAGGATAGAAAAGCGCCGCTCCACCAGGTTGAACAAGAGGAGCGGGTTGCCCTGGATGCGAATCCATGGTCCGGCGAACATCAGTACGATCAGGAACGCGGCAAACCAAGCACGCCGTCGATGCCAGATACCCGAAGGAGCCTTAGGAAAGAGCCAACGACGGCGTCCCTCCTTGTCAGCCGTAGCGATATGATCGCGGAAATCTCGCCAATCCACATCCTGCAGCGTACCGAGCGATTCCGGGATCGAATCTGCAGTCTGATCCGGAGTCCGGTCCGTGACGGTTTTCATGGCGAGGAGTCCTCGGATAGACCCGGGATCCTTCTTCACTCGAAATCCATGGGAACCACTGGTTTCGAGGGATCCTCCGGGGGCTTGGGATCCGGAGGATTGCTGCCGCGCAGTGTGTAAATGTAGCTGGCCACAGCCTGGATCTCGGCCGGCTTAAGCACCCCACGCCAACTGAGCATCCCCTTCTCGGCCACGCCATTGATGATCACTTTGACCGTGTCCACGTAATTGGATCCATGGCTCCAATCCAGATCGCACAAATTGGGACCCACTAGCCCACCGCCATCAGCCCGATGGCACGGCGCACAGAGGTTAGCGAAGAACTGCTTGCCCTGCTCCAAGACCACGGAGTCTGAGACTGGCTTCAACGTCGCCAAATCGGATTCAAATCGCGCCAACGCAGCATTTTTCAAAGCATCGCCTTGGGCCGCCTCAGCCTGATATTCAGCCGCCTGCAACGAGCCGAGTCGCAGCACGTGGTAATACACGATGTACCCGACGGCAAAGACCGTGCAGAGAACGAACAACCAGACCCACCATCGCGGGAGGTTGTTATCGAGTTCACGAATGCCGTCGGCCTCGTGATCCATGAGGAGTGGATCGTTCGGTTCCTTATTCATGGTTCTTGGAAGCGGAGGGTGAGAAGGGGTGAATCTCGCCGTCGTTCAGCGGAAGTTCGCCCATGTGGCGGACATGGCTCGCCCGCTGGGCCAGAGTCCAAAGGACCGCGGCGGCAAACACGGCGAAGAACAGACAAATCGAGACGATGCCATACAGGGCAATGCCCCCGGTGTGGGTGAGGATGTTCTTAATCATGGCAGAAGGGAGTCGGTCACTGGGGCAGTGGGGTTCGAGGCCTTGATGTCCGTACCCAAGCGCTGCAAGTAGGCAATGAGGGCAATGATCTCACGATCGGGCTGAGTCTCGATCCGTGCCGTTTTGAGACTCACCACGATGACGGCCGCCTGCTTTTTGAGATCTACCACCGCCTGGGTTTCATAGCCCGCCGGATAAGGAACCCCCACCGAGCGCAAGGCAGCGATGCGGGGCCCGACGGCGGCCGTGTCGATCTTCTGTTCCAGAAGCCACGAGTAGCGCGGCATCATGGACCCGGGTGACGTGCTTTGAGGGTTGTCCATGTGGTTGAAGTGCCACGCATCCGGGTACTTGCCGCCAACGCGGTGCAAGTCCGGACCGGTGCGCTTGGAGCCCCAGAGAAATGGGTGGTCGTACACGAACTCGCCGGCCTTGGAATACTCGCCGTAGCGTTCAGTCTCGGATCGGAACGGTCGGACCATCTGGGAATGGCATCCGACGCAGCCTTCCCGGATGTAGAGATCTCGTCCCATGACTTCGAGGGGCGTGTAGGGGCGAACTCCGGTGATCGTGGGAACATTCTCCTTCACCAAATACATAGGAACGATTTCCACCAAACCACCCACCAGCACCGCCACGAAGGCCAGCGCGGTCATGGTCAAGGGGCGAGCCTCCAGCCATCGATGTCCCCAAGCGAATTTACCCGGCGTGCCCGCCACCGATTCAGAGGGAGTTTTCGCCGCCACAACCACCTCGGATTCTTCCTCGAAGGATCCGGCCTGAGCGGTCTTCCACAAATTGTAGGCCATGATGAAAGCCCCGATGATGTAGAGCATCCCACCGACGGCGCGGAGGCGGTACATAGGGAAGAGCTGGAGCACAGTCTCCAAGAAGTTCGGGTACTGAAGGAATCCGTCCGCGGTAAACTGCTTCCACATCAG
>JAPLUH010000468.1 GCA_026397675.1 Verrucomicrobiota bacterium | reverse complement strand
TCAATTGCGCTCGCTGCCACGATCACAAGTTTGACCCCATACCCATTGGTGACTACTACCGCGTCAAGGCGGTCTTCGACGGGGTTCGTCATGGCGATCGATCCGTCGAAGGCTCTGAAGATCTCCGTGTGCGCGAACAGCGCAAGGAACAGGGACGTCGCGAAATTCAATCCGAAGTCAACCGGATCGCGTCCATCGAGGCCCGGGGGATCGCCCGCATTCCGCGCACGGTCACCTCCACACCGATCGCACCCCTGCCTCGATTTCAGTGGAACTTCGCCCACTTCGATGCAGCTGAGGTGACCGGTCAACTCCATGGCAGTGCTCAAATGACTGCGGGCGTCTTGGAACTCCCGAAGCCCGAGGCCTACTTCCAGTCGATGCCCCTGACTCGGGATATTCGCGAAAAGACTCTGAGCGTCTGGGTTCGTCTCTCCGACCTCCAGCAAGGGGGTGGCGCAGCCGTTTCACTTGAGCGGGCCGACGGCCAGGTTTTCGATGCGATCGTCTTCGGCGAACGGCAGCCCCGCAAATGGACCGCCGGCAGCGAGGGATTCCAGCGGACCCGTGATCTCCAAGCCCCGGAAGAATCCGAGGCCCTGGGTGGCTGGGTCCACATGGCGGCGGTGTATTCTGCAGACCGAAAGGTAGCCCTCTATCGCAATGGTCAACCGTATGGAGAACCGTATGAGGTTCCCGCCTTGGTGACCTTCCTCGCAGGGAATGCCCGGATCGCCATCGGCCGTCGTCATGAGAACGGCGGCAAACCGTGGCTGACCGGTGCCGTCCGGCAGGCGGCCCTCCATGATCGGGCCCTCAGTCCACTCGAAGTACAGGCCGTCTTCCGGGAGGGCGGCGGCGGGCCCTCGCTGACCGACGCGCTGGCGCACCTGACAGCCCAAGATCGTCGGGAGCGGGATGAGGCCCGGCAACGCCTCCAAGCAGCCCAGCGTCGATTGCAGGCCGAGGAAAAGCCGGCCGGCCTCGTATACGCGGGCCGTCGCGAGCAACCGGCGCCAACACGGATCCTGCGGCGCGGTGATGTGAAATCGCCGGGAGACATCGTGAGCCCGTCGGGTTTATCCGCGCTCGGTTCGCTGCCCAAGGACCTGGGCTTGGCTCCGGATGCCCCGGAGGCCGATCGCCGTCGGCGCTTTGCCTATTGGTTGGCCGATCCGCGCAATCCCCTGCCCGCCCGAGTTTTGGTAAACCGAATCTGGGGATATCACTTCGGCCAGGGATTGGTGGGCACCCCCAGCGATCTAGGACGAAGCGGAACCAAGCCCAGTCATCCGGAATTGCTCGATTGGTTGGCCAGCGAGTTCATTGCACGCGGTTGGAGCCGAAAAGCGCTGCACCGGCTCATCGTTTCTTCGGAAACCTACCAACAGTCTTCCGAGGCCCGCAGCGATGGTTTGGCGACGGATGCCGACGCGGTGTTTCTCTGGCGCTTTCCGCCCCGACGCCTTGAAGGTGAGACGATCCGGGATGCCATGCTGGCGGTCAGCGGTGAGCTTAATTTTCAAGTCGGAGGGCCGAGTTTCCGTCCGTTCACAACCAGTGAGTATGGTGCTACATTCTACCATCTGGTCGATCGAGGGACTCCAGAGTTCAACCGTCGCACGGTGTATCGAATGAACATCAACTCGGGTAAAGAACCGCTTCTGGATGCCTTAGATTGTCCGGACCCATCGGTGAGGACTCCGCGCCGTGGCGTAACGACTACGCCGTTGCAAGCGTTGGGACTCATGAACAGTGCCTTCGTCCAGCGTCAGGCCGATCAACTGGCCCATCGGGCGCTCACTCTGACAGCCAACGCGCCCGATGAAGCCATCACCGTGCTCTGGAAACTGGCCTTGGGTCGGAGCCCTGGCTTGGAAGAATCTCAAATGGCTCGCCGAACACTTCGAGAGCGGGGATTGCCCCATGTCGCCTGGGTGCTACTGAACACCACCGAGTTTGTTTATGTCCGCTGATACCAAACTGCTGAACCGTCGCCACTTCCTCTCCAGCAGTGTGGGCGGCCTCGGTAACATTGCGCTGGCTTGGCTTTTGGCGCGTGACCGTGCGTTGGGTGCTCCCTCCGTGGTGCCCACTGTGCACCACCGCCCCCGTGCCAAGAGAATCGTGCAAGTGTTCTGCTGCGGCGGTGTGAGCCACCTCGACACCTTCGACTATAAGCCTGAGTTGGAACGTCTCCACGGCACCGAACTCAAGGGTCGAGGCGAGAATCTCGGGTTCTTTGGTCAGCCTGGGAAGCTGATGAAGAGCGTCTACCCGTTTCGTCAGCGCGGTCAGAGCGGGGCCTGGGTCAGCGATCTGCTACCCAACTTGGCAGGTTGTGCCGATGACTTGTGCTTCATCCATTCGATGTTCGCCAAGAGCAACAACCACACGCCAGCGACCTTCCAGATGAACAGTGGCTTCACGCTCAATGGTTTTCCCTGCATGGGAGCTTGGCTGAGCTATGGACTGGGTTCCGAGAATGAGAACTTGCCCGCCTTCGTGGTGCTGCCTGACCCGCGCGGATTACCGGCCGGTGGATCCATTAATTGGACGTCGGGTTTCTTACCGGCCAACCATCAAGGAGTTCCGTTCCGCACTCAGTCCCAAGAACCGATTGTGGACCTGGAGACTCCGGCCTCCGTTTCGCCCGAGGCTCGGTTGGCTGATTTACAAATGCTCAATCGCATCAACGGTGAGTTTGCCTCGGCCCATCCCGGTGACCGCGCCTTTGCCGCCCGCCTGCGATCGTATGAGTTGGCGGCCCGGATGCAGGTCAGCATTCCTGAAGCAACCCGGATGACGGGTGAAAGCGAAGCCACTCGCCGGTTGTACGGCCTCGATGATCCCACCAACAAAGGATTCGCCCGCAACTGCCTGATGGCCCGTCGACTCCTGGAACGGGGCGTGCGTTTCGTGCAAATCATCAATGGCGGCGCGTTTGGAAGTCCGCGAATCAATTGGGATGGCCATGAAAACCTCCGTGAGAATCACGACACCCAGGCGGCCACGATGGATCGCCCGGTCGCGGCGCTCATCCAGGATCTCAAGCAGCGAGGCATGCTGGAGGACACCCTATTTGTCTGGTCCACGGAGTTCGGCCGGAGTCCTGTCACTCAGGGCGTCGGCGCCTCGGGTCGCGACCATCATCCCATTGCGTTCACCAGTTTCTTAGCCGGAGCGGGAATCCGGCCGTGGCACCGGTATGGATCCTCCGATGAGATCGGCTATTCGGTGGGCGAGAATCGAGTAACCGTTCCGGATTTTCACGCGACCCTCCTCCACCTATTGGGCATCGATCACGAAAAACTCACCTTCTACCACAACGGTATCCAACGACGTCTGACCGATGTCCACGGCGAGGTGATCCAAGGGATTCTCGCCTGAAAAATTGGGCCCAGTTTGGCGCATTGGGAATCTCCCAAGGTTGACTTCGGCCCGCGCGCCGCTATTGCTCCGCCCGTCCTTTTTTTCGAACGCCATGGCCACGATCACTATTCTGCCCACCCAGAAGTCTGCCGAAGTCCCCGATGGAGAGTTGCTCGTTGAAGCCGGCGAGTTGGCCGGAGTCGAAATGGAGGCCGGCTGTTTCAGTTGCTCCTGTGGCACTTGTGCCGCCGAGGTCGTCTCCGGCATGGAGAACCTCTCGCCGCCGACCGACGAAGAGTTGGACGTCCTCGATCAGTGGAACAAAGACCCCGAGCGTTTCCGCCTGACCTGCTGTGTTCGATTGATCAAGGGTCAATGCACCTTGCGGGCGGGCCACTAGTCGGTCCTGTCCTCGTCGATCGCATCCGGTAAACCCGGCAATCGACGGTTGCCGATGGCCGTGGAGAGGATCCAGACTGCCGACACAACATGAAGTCTGGTTCTCCCCTGTTGGTTATATTCCTGACGGTCTTCATCGATCTGATCGGATTCGGCATCTGCTTGCCACTGCTCCCCAAATACGCGGAGCGATACGGCGCACAAGGGTGGCAAATCGGCGCTGCCATGGGCGTTTATTCGCTCATGCAGCTGGTCTTCGCTCCCTGGTGGGGACAGTTGAGCGACCGGATCGGACGCCGGCCAGTGCTGCTGGTGAGCAACTTCGGCTCCATCATCGCCTACGGACTCTTCGGACTCTCGGCCAGTTATATCGGCGACACGGGTTTCTGGATTCTAATCGGTTCCCGCGTCTTTGCAGGCATCTGTGGCGCCAATTTATCCGTGGCTTCAGCCTACATTGCGGATGTCACGACCCCCGATAAACGCTCCAAAGGCATGGGACTCATTGGTATGGCCTTTGGCTTGGGCTTCATTCTGGGGCCGGTGATCGGGTCACAGGCATTTAAACATTTTGGACTGGCTGGTCCTGGTGCCGTGGCTGCGGTGATTTGTGCGATCAATTTTCTGCTGGGGTGCTTCATTCTACCGGAAACCCGAAAGAAGGACGTTGCTCCGCCCATCCGGCGTCCGCGTTTTGCCCAAATCCGCCATGTGTTGGGCATGAAAGAGGTCGGATTCTTAATCGGGATCTACTTCCTTGGAACCTTCGCCTTCACGGCGTTCGAATCCACCCTCCCCCTGCTGCTCGACGCCAAACTGCGGTTCGACGAAGAACATGTCGGCTACGTCTTCGCTTTCTGTGGCATCATGGCGGCCATGGTTCAGGGCGGAGGTATCGGGCGCCTGGTCAAATCCTTCGGCGAACGTCGTCTAATTGGGGCCAGCCTCATCGTGGTCGCGGTCAGCCTAGTGCTCATGCCCTTGGCCAACTCGTTGCCCACGATGCTTGCGGCCCTCGCGGTCTTTGCGATCGGTTCGGGCATCAACCGCGCTCCCACGATGGGCCTGATTTCACAGCTCAGCCCTGCCGATGAACAAGGAACCACTCTCGGAGTGGCCCAAAGCGCCGGCACCCTTGCCCGCGTCCTTGGGCCGACTGTCGCCACAACCCTCTACGACCTGTGGCTTCCCGCTCCCTATTTGGCCTGTGCCACCATCGCCCTCTTGGCCGGACTGCTTGCCGTGCTGCGGCTAATGGGGTCCACTGCGAAATCCCCTTCGGCATGAAACACCTTTTCTTGAGTCTGATGACCGCGGCCTCACTGCTGGCCGCTGACAAACACTGGCCTGAATTCCGCGGGCCGCACGGTGATGGACTCAGCTCCGCGACAAAACTCCCGCTGAAGTGGTCTGAGCAGCAGAACGTGGCGTGGAAGACTGCGATCCATGACAAGGGATGGTCGTCGCCGGTCATTTGGGGAGACCAGGTTTGGGTCACCACGGCGACCGATGACGGCCGCCGTCTGTATGCTCTGTGCCTCGACCGAGATTCCGGAAAGGTGGTTCACGACATTTTGGTCTTTGAGGCGGAGCAACCGGATCTCTGGAAACGCTACAACAGCTACGCCTCGCCCACTCCGGTCATTGAAAAAGGCCGAATTTATGTATCGTTCGGCGAAGCGGGCACCGCTTGCTTGGATACGCGCTCCGGCAAGAAGTTGTGGGAGCGCCGCGACCTCAAGTGCAACCACTTCCGGGGGGCCGGGTCCTCGCCGATCTTGCATCAAGGGGCCCTCTTTCTGAACTTCGATGGCAGCGACCGGCAATTCCTGGTCGCGCTGGATGCCAAGACCGGAGCCACCCGCTGGCTGAAGGATCGATCCGTCGACTACAAAGACCTCGGCCCCAACGGCAAGCCTGAGGCCGATGGCGATATGCGCAAGGCCTTCGCCACCTGCACCGTGACCACCGTCGACGGCATTCCTCATCTGGTCAGTCAGGGAGCTAAAGCAGTGTATGGTCTGGATGCTCGGGATGGACGCGAGTTGTGGCGGGTCGAGGAGCGCACCAGCCATTCGGCAGGCACGCGTCCCGTGATCGGGCATGGGTTGATCTTTGTTCCCAGCGGATGGTCGCAAGGGCAGACCATGGCTATTCGCCCCCATGCCGCCGGCACGGTGCTCGACGCCAATGGGGAATCCGCTCCGGCGGCGGGTGTCCAACTCGCCTGGAAGTCGAAACGGGGGACACCGAAGAAGCCGTCGTTGACGTTGGTCGGCGACCTCCTCTTCGGAGTTGAGGACGGCGGCGTGGCCAATTGTTGGGAGGCCACCACTGGCAAGCTTGTCTGGAGTGAGCGATTGGGAGGCAATTACTCGGCCTCACCCTTGGCCACCCGGGATCGCCTCTATTGTTTCAGTGAAGGCGGTGCTGCGGTTGTGATCGCCGCTGACCGGACGTTCCGTCGGTTGGCCGACAACCAGCTCGACGGAGGGTGCATGGCCTCCCCCGCGGCCGCTGGAGAGGCTCTCTGGGTCCGGACTCAAACCCACCTCTACCGATTGGAAGAGCGGCACTAATCCTTTGGATCCGCGGGCGCTCAACAAAAGGTGTGCGAGTGCTCTTTGACTTCGGCTTCAACCTCCCGTTTCTTGTGTGTGCATGTCGTTCGACGGTAAAAAACTTGGGATCCTGATCTCCGCGCCGCCCGAGGCTCCGGCCTTCCTCCACGGGGTCCGTTTTGCTGCGGCGGCGTTGCAGGCCGGTTGCTCGGTTTACCTGTATTGCATTGATTCAGCGGTGGCAGGTGTGGGACACCCCGAATTGCAGGCACTGCGTCCCCAGGGCTTGAAGTTTTATGCCTGCGCCTATGGAGCACACCACCACGGCGTCCCCGTCGACGATCGAGCCACCTTTGCCGGACTCACCGTCGTGAGCGATCTCATCGCCAGCACTGATCGATTCGTTAGTTTCAACGCGCCATGAAACCCCGAGTTCTGATTATCGTGGATTCAGATCCTCGGACCAGCGGCCGGCCGGCGGAGGCCATTCGAATGGCAGCAGGAATCGGAACCTGGAAGAAGGTTGAGGTGCTCCTCTATCTGCGAGGTGCTGCCGTCTTGTCGTTGTCGGAGTATTCCGATGAGTGGATAGACGAAGACAATTTCACTCGGTACTTGCCGATCCTTCAAGAGTGGGGACGCCCGGTTTACGTTCAGAAGGGGGCTTCCGAGTTGACGCTGCTCGGCGAACCGTTGACCCCATTCGAGGAGGTCTCCGATGCGCAGTGGGCCACCTTGGCCGCCCAATCCACCTACGTGTTTCGATTCTGAGTCTCTACCCTGCCATGAAGCGTATCCTTCACATTCTGACTCATCCTGCGAAGCCCGCAGTCGAACAGTTGATCGTCGACCAGCGACAATTGCCGGATCAAGAGGTAGTGGTCATCTCGCTGAACCACGAGAACCCGGATTATCACCTTCTTCTCGAGAAGGTCTTTCAGTCAGATTCCATTCAATGCTGGTGACTCTTTCCCGTGTCCGCGGGAGCCGACCCCGTCAGGTGAAGTGTTCCCAGAGTATCGGGCTGGGTGCGGGAGTGCCGTAGCTTCGACGCAATTGGTGAGACTGTTTGAGCATGGCGTTGGAGTGCTGACGCTCAACTTCCAAAGCTGCCACGGCCTGTTGGAACTCCGGTCCCATCGCCGACTCCTGGTCCAAAACAGCCCTCAAGTGCCGTCGCTGATCGGGTGTCAACGCGTGGCTGGGGGGCAAAAGCTCTTCGAGCACCCGTTGACACTCAGATTTTCGCTCCAAGATTGGCTCCACCTCGGTCCAATCCCGACGGGAAATGACTTCCTTTAAAAGCCCGTTCAGCTCTTCCCAAGAGTGTAAGGCAGTGTGAATCGGGTCTGTCGATGACGGAACGCTATCCATCAGACACTCATGTTGAAATTGACCCGCTCGCTCGCCGGTGCGCTGGCGGGACGTGTTCCGGCTGACTCAAGGGTGGAACCCGTGATTTGAGCAGCCAACATCTCGCGCCATGCTTCTTGGATGACCTTCAGATGCCGTTGGGCCTCTCGCAGGGGCTCTGGATCCTTGCGGAGGTTCCCTTGAATCAAGTGGTCTCCGATGTAGCCGTACAATCCGAAGAGTTTTTTCGAAAAATCACCGCCCGCCTCCAAATCCAACGCCACGCGTAACTGAGAGACGATGGCCCCTGCTTTGGTGATTTGGTTGTGGATGGTCTGCTGACGCAAACCGAATTCCTCAATGTCGAATCCATCAATGGACCGCTGAATGGCCAGCACAGCGCCATCGAGCAGCATTTGAACAATACGCTGCTTCGAGACGGTGGCCTCCGTGGCTGAACGGTAGGCCGCAAACGCAGTACGGGCCTGTGACATACGCTCAGTGATCCGAAATTAGTTCAGGCTTGGGATTAGCCGAATAAGGCAGCAATACGGTCCACCCCATCTAACGGGGGGTACTGACTGGTCGGACTGGCTTTGCGAACCATTTCCTTAACTAACTTAAAATCGCTCTCGGCCCGCTCTTTGGCTTGGATCAGCTCCTCGCGGGTAATCTTTGGCGGCGGCCGCAATGAAACCGATTCACCCGGCTCGGGCGGTCGGCCCGTCTTGACCTTCACCTCTGTAGGCAAAGTCGGTTCCTGAGTTTTAATGGCTTCTATTTTCACAATACCTCCTCAACCAACAAAGTGCGGCAGGATGAGCCTGCACTTAAGGAGAAATGTGATTCCCGTCAGGATTTTTTGGATTGAGGCGCGGAAACTGCCTTCGGGCTGCCGTTGGTTGCGCCCAATGGGGGGTTGGGGGCGGGCTGAAAATCCCTCTTGAGCAGGCGCACGGCCCGTGAAACCCCATATCGGATGAAGCGCTGCGGGCTATCCACCGACAAGGCCGGCGGTGGATCGGTCTCGATGCCCATGGATTCCCTCAGGTACTTCCGAGCGTCATTCAACGTGGAGGCTTCTCCAGCATTGAACCCGTCATCAAATTGCCAAAGCACCGCGCCATCGTGGACGCGGACGAGGGTCAACTTGATGCCGATGCGCAGCGGTGGGTACGGTTGGAAGGTCGAGAGGCTAGAAAAGAGAATCGCCTCTGCGGAGGTTTGACGTTGCACGTCTTGGAGCAACTGGCTCGGGAGAGCCTCGGTCGTCCGCAATTCCAAGGCGCCCTGCAGCCAGCGTCCCTTGGGAGGCTGGTAAAAAACTGCTTCGAACGGGCCATCTTGTCTCAGTTCGGCAATAATGCCTGCTTGAACCTCGGTGGCCGCCTCGGATTGAGGGGTTCCCAACCCGCCTTCAGGCAAAGCGGTGGGCAGAATGGCCACACGCCCGATGGTCTTCAGGACGTCGAAACCTATCGATGAGTGGTTGAACTGGCTGCGAAATGGGCCCGTGTACGAGGGGTCTGTCAGTCGCTTGGCGACCGAGCTGCAACCCATGGCCAGAGCGAGCACCACTCCTAGATTGAGAATATGTACCGGCCTAATCATCCTATTCCGAGTTTCTGGTTGAGGAATTGCATCTGGGAATTGGATTTGGCTTGGGCTGCTTCCATGGCTCGAAATCCCGTCAAGAGGCGCTCTCGGTTGGACTGAACACGCCGTTCCATGGCGACCAATTGGTCATCGAGTTTTGAGGACTGCTCGGTCAACCCCTTCTGCCGCTGAGACAAAGTGCCGGAGTTTTCATCCACCATGGGCTTCACAAAGCTCGTGATCCGAGCGCTCAGACCGGTGGTGGTGGTCGAGAAGAACTTCTGAACTTCGGACAACTGGCTTGAAAGCGTCGCGGTCAGTTCATTGGTGTAACCCGTCGTGCTATATCCGAGGTCAGCAAGCCCTCGGATGGTCGTGCTCGGACCTCCCGACAATTGCAGACCCAACAAGCCACGAAGGCTCGAACCCAGTTGAAAAATCGTCTGATCGTAAGCCAAGACACCGGCCGTGATTTTCCCCGCTGCGTCGCGATTGCTGACGGTCAAGGAGGAGATCAGCGACTGAACCCGGTTCACCGAACTAACCAGCGCATCAACGGCCGATCGGGCCGCCCCAGTGTCGTTGGCGCTGTTAATGGTCGTCGTCCCCACCTTGGAAGCGGTGAACGTCAAACCCGTGAGCCCTGAATCAGAGTCTTTGATGGTATTAGACCGGGCCCTGGCAGTGGCTCCCCCGTTGATCTTATACGTCAAATCGGTGCCTCTGCTCAAACTACTCCCTGTCCCTGTCAGGCCAAAAGCGGTCAGAAAATTGCCACCATCGCTTTCTGCCAACACAACGCCTCGGTCTCCGGGTTCCTTGTTCTTGAGCACGATGCGGTTCAGCCCCGAATCAAAAGAGGCCTGAACTCCGGCTGCTGAGTCATTAATACTACTGAGCACCGAAGCCAAGGTGCTGCTAGAAGAGTAGTCGATGGATACCCCGTTAATTGAGAAAGCACCAGTCGTGGAGGGCCTGGGGGTTTTGTAGGTCAGATCTGTCATCAAGGGCTGGCTAGACAAACTGGCAGAGAGTTTCAGTGAGCCCAACTTGGAGTCGCTGACTGCGTCGGTACCTTTGGGGCTTGAAGGTGAGTTGGAATCCGGGGTGAAGAGCTTGAGGCAACTCAGGAGATTGGAGGTGTCCGAGGCGGATCCCAGGATCAGGTTTTTCCCATTAGGACTGGCGATGGTGACCTGATCATAACGTGTAGAATAGGTAGCCCCTCCCTGAGTACCGATGGCAGCATCCAGTTTTACCAGCACGTCCTTGAGGGTGTCGGTGGTAAGCACGTTCACCGTGGCGTTAGTCACCGTCTGGGTAACTCTGTCCTGGACTCCTATGGTTACAGTGCCGGCCGTCAGCGTGGCCCCCCACTTCGCTGCAGAAAGAACGGGACCTGTGTCGGTGTTCAAGATAACCGGAGGATCCACCGTATTGTCATAGGTGATGCTCATGTCGGCTGAGTGCAACGACCTAATGACCCCAGACGTGGCCCCCAACCAACTCGAAGGCGTGGCGAGGGCGACTACTTCAATGGAGTAACTCCCGGTCACCGCTCCATCGGCCGCACTCACTGAGGCAATGGTCGTGTCCGACGAGCTCACCGATCGTCGGTTGTAGAGGCTCGAATCGCCGAGAGCAGTGGCTTTGGTCTGAAGGTCGGTCAACTGCGATACGATCTGCCCGAGGGCGGAGCGGCGATTAGCCAAGGTGGTCTGCTCGGTCCGGACCGTGGCCTGAGGAGCCCGCTCCACATTCGTGAGTTGTTCCAACACCGACTTCCAGTCGAAACCAGAGGCCAAACCCGAAATTGACATGTCCAAACCAGCCATAAGCAAAAAAAATTAGTAACCGCAGTCGAGTGAGATTCGCTCACCGCACGGGCACTCTACGGTGACCTTTTGAACTAAATCACCCACTCGGGTGACCACGATGCCGGGCGCCTTGGGTTCCTGAGTCTCAACAGGAGGCACCACTTCGGAAGCATACAAAT
>JAPLUH010000428.1 GCA_026397675.1 Verrucomicrobiota bacterium | reverse complement strand
CGAAACACTCACACCTTCTACTTTAAAGATCGGAGAGACCGCAACTGCGCTTCGATCTCGGTGATCTTGGCCTTCTGGGTCTCGTTTTTCTTCCCTCCATCGAAAAACGGATGAAAAACGAACACATGACCGCTCGGAGATACTTGTCGGATAGAAAGGCTTCCTTCTGGCGAAATTCCACAGCAGACCCGGTTTTCCTGAACTTGGAAGGGCTCGGAAAAGCCCTGTGACCGAGTTTGCTCGACGAAAAGGTTTCGCATCAGAAAGGTAAGCATCTTAATACTCAAAAACTGTGAAAGTGTCTCTGAAATTGAAGTCGTGGGCCCTCATTGGGGTCACGGTGCTCGCTGGCGCTTTCCTGGTCCTTCGGTTCGTGAGCGAAAACACCCGAAGCTCGGAGAGCATCCCTAAGCTGCAGGTCGGCAAGACGGAGACGCGCTCCAGCATGACGAGCGGGCATTCATCCACGGCACCGGAGTACGCGACCTTCAACTCCGGACGGGTGCTGCTGTTGTCCGACAACCCGCATCCGCTTTGCCGCAAGATCGTCGACCGACTCGAACAACGGCTCAAAGAGTCCCCGCACATCCGAGCGGTGGAGCGCCTGAATGAACCCGTCACGATCACCCAGCGGGACGGCGCTCCCGACTTGTTCCTGAGGGTGGACCTGGTGAGCGCGAAGGGCAGCGGCGTGCTGACGTCGACCTTTAAGTCGGTGGTGAGCGCCTCGCTTTGCAGCACTCCCTGGTTGGACACCTCCTACCCCAGCGATGGCAGCAGCGCGCCCGTGGTCATTATGAATTGGGAAGCCACGGTGGATTCCGAAAGCACCTTTCTGGGGCTCACCACTGATCGCTACGAGAAGGCGGCCCACGACATCGCTCACTCGCTGGCTGAATCGATGACTAAGAAACTCGCCGAGCTTTCCGAAGAACACCCTCCCCTGGCTTCGCTGCCGGCGGAGTTCTTCGGCCCGTATGAGCCGGTAGCCGACTTCGACTGGCTGAGCACCGTGTCTGCACGCCGCTCCGCCAGCTACTGCGGGCTCTTTACGCACAACGAGACGTACTGGCGGTTTCAAACTTCCACCAACCCGGGCCCCACGTTAAAACAGATCGCGCAGTCGTTGAACCGGGCAGGATGGAAGATTCAACCCAGGAGTCTCATCGACACACCCTTTCCGCGGCTCGAGGCCCGGCAAGGGGAGGCGCGGGTGACGGTCTTTCGACACTACAAGCACCGCTCGATGTTCGATGCCCACACCTCCGATCCGCAGCCCCTCGAGTTCATCGTCTGCCATCGCAAGCCCCTCAGCCAGACCGAGCGGGCCCAAGCGCTGGAACTCCTTCTTAACCGGACGCCTTGGGATTCTGAGACCTTGCTGCCGTTCGTGCACTCGTTCGCCCCGGATCAACGGCAACGGTTCTACGATCGGTTGACTCAAATCGGATCTTCATCACCCCGAAGCTGCGTGCAGTTGGCCAATCTCTTCCTGGACCAGGGCCGAACCAATGACGCCAAGCACCAACTGCTGAAGGCTCATGCCTTGGGCGCCACGCGCCCGGACTCCGAAACCTTGAAGAGACACATCGAGGATCTCGCCGGCAAGATCCAGCCACAGTCACCGCTGGATCTCGAGTACACGGCCGAGATTTGCCGTGAACTGGGATTCATCGAGCTCGAGAAGGTGACCCAGCCGATGGAGTTCACTCGTCCGTTCGGCCAGCCGTTGGCGTTCTTCAAGCGCTTCAACAACCCTGTCGAGCCGCCTCATACCGCCATACGGATCGTGGCACTCACGGTGAACGCACCCGCCAAGGGGTTCCATGGCTACACTCTGCGTCGGTCCGAACCGGGCGTACGTGGCTGCGATTCGGGGGATTGCTTCCGCAAAGTGGGCGAAGTCTTTACGCGCACGATCAGTACCGGAGACCAGGCAGTGACGGTGCAGGCGGAACTCCTGTCCGATGCGAAGGGAGTGAAGTTTACCGTCCGGCCGGAACCGAATGCCGACGGCACCCCGTGATTCCCTGAGTGGACTCAACGGGGGACCACTGGCTGGAAGGATGCTTGCGAGTTCGATCATTCAGCATGGACCTCAAGAAAGACCGGCCGGGGTTTCGACCCATCCGATACGGGCGGGCGGACGGGTGCAACGAGGGGCTGTTCCGCTCCCTGAGTGTGATCGGAGGGCTACGGCCGCGACTGTCGTTCCTTGCACACACCCGCAAATCCGACATCTACCGCTTTTTCGGTGTGTGCGATCGAGTGTTGCGCGCATGAGAGCATCTTCCACATCGCACGGTCCTCAGGAGTCCCAAGGCTCGTCCGCCACGAGGACACCGCTGCAACGGACGCAGGGTGCTTGGAGGATCGACCTAATAATCATGATGTTATTGGTGGCGCTGACTCCCGGGATCGGGGCAGCTCCCGGCCCCGAGACAAACTCAACGCCTCACGACTCCA
>JAPLUH010000247.1 GCA_026397675.1 Verrucomicrobiota bacterium | reverse complement strand
CGCAAAGCGGCGATGGCCTGCGGTGCGTGCAGGTGAATGGGCGAATTAATATGCACCGCGTCGACCAACGGATCGCGGATTAAGTCCTCAAAGGACGTATAACGCTTCTCCACTCCGAAGGCATTGCCCACCGCATCCAGCTTGTCCTGGGAGCGCTGGCAAATGGCATACATCTCCGCATGGGGATGGCGTTGATAGATGGGGATGAACTCGGAACCGAATCCGAGTCCGACAATGGCGATATTGAGTTTTCGGCTCATGATAGGGAAAGGGTGAAGCACGGCGTGTTGCTCACGAAATCCGCGCTGAGAACAGCTCCGAATCAAACGCACCCATCCCCCGCCCGGCAACGCGAAACTAGATCCCATATCCAACCGAAACCTCCCCGTCGAATCCGATCCAATTCAAACCCTGGACCGACCTGTCCCACCCAACCGATCACTCTGGGCGGCCGCGGGACCGTTCCCGCGCAGCCCCCCCCCGAAGGACACCACTACAGTTTGAGGTGGCACCTTTTGTGTAAATATGCGGGACCGACCCGAGCCCTCTCCACTCAGCGTCGATAAGCCTCAGCCAGCAGAGTCACCGGATGAGCCACCCGCAGCTCAAGCCCCCGATCCCGACACCCGTTGATGAGTTGGAGCAAACAACCAGGATTACCCGTGGCGACCACCTGTGCCCGCGTGGTGACGATGTGATTCACCTTCCGCTGCAGCAACTGGCCCGCCATTTCCGGCTGCGTCAGGTTGTAGATACCGGCACTGCCACAACACCACGCAGCCTCGGGCAGTTCCACCAAACGCACCCCAGGAATCGCCCGCAACAACGACCGAGGCTGCGCAGAGATCTTCTGACCATGACAGAGGTGGCAAGATTCGTGGTAGGTCACCACTTGCTGCGGAGCACCCGCCGCCACCGGAGTCTCGATACCCGTGAATGCCAACCATTCGTGAATATCCTTCACCTTCGCATCCCAAAGCTTGGCCCTTTGCACGTAGCGCGCGTCATCGGCCAAGAGGCGCGCATAGTGCTTGAGATGAGACCCGCAGCCTCCGGCGTTGCTAATAATCGCATCGAAGGATTCGGGCGGGAATTGGTCGATATTCCGCCGGGCCAATTCCTGCGCCAACTCCCACTCGCCATTGTGCGCGTGAAGCGATCCGCAGCAATGCTGGTCGGGCGGAGTGATCACCTCGCAACCATTGCGGGCCAGGACTTCAGCCGTGTCGCGATTGACGTCACTGAAGATCAAGTCTTGGGCGCAGCCGGCGAGCAGCGCGACTCGGTAACGACGAACCCCCTGAGCACGAGTCACAGGAGCAACCAAGTCCTCGGTCCACTGGGCTTGCACCGGTGGAGTCATGGCTTCCAGTTCCCGCAGACGCCGGGGCAGCAACCGAGTCAGGCCCAGAGCCCGAACCGCCGACTGAAGCCCCAGGCCCTGCCAAAGTTGCATCACTCGGCCCAAGAGCTTCAGCCGGTTCAAGTCCATGAAGAGCCCCCGAAGACTCAGGGCCCGGATCAACGACCGACCCGGTGTGGCCAACACCCGAGAGGCCTCCGCCTCAGCCCGCGCCCGCTCGAAGAGTTCCGCATAGTCCACCCCCGCCGGACAGGCCGTCATGCAAGCCAGACATCCGAGGCAGTAATACATCTCGTCGGCGAAGGTCTTGGTAGGCTCCAAACGATCATCGGCAATCGCGCGCATGAGGGCGATCCGACCCCGCGGCGAATGCCGTTCGAGTTTCGTTGCGTCGTAGGTCGGACACGTCGGAAGGCACAGCCCGCAATGCATGCATTGCTGGACGACCGAGTAATCCAAAGCCTTGAGGTGCGAGGACGACGACGGTGAAGAAGCCATGAGAACAGTGGTTTAGGATTAGGCTATTTCAAGACTGCGCGGCAGCGGCTCGAACCGCCTCCAATTCTTCCCAGCGGGAATAGAGCGTGGCCACCCCGGCCTTGGCTGTCTCCAGCTCGGCCATAAGTGTTTGCATCCGAGCTCCATTCTTGCGGATGAAGTCCGGATCCAAGAACTGCGCCTCACGCTCAGTCACCTGAGCCTCGGCCACTTGGATCACCGCTTCGATCCCCTCCAACTCCCGCTGTTCCTTGAAGCTGAGCTTTCGGATCTTACCCGCCTTCGGTGTCGAGGCCGACCCCGCGAGCTTGAATTCACGACCACCGGAACTCGAAGCGACCCGACGCCGTTTCTCCAAATAGTAGTCGTAGTTGCCCTCACTGAAGACAACCCGACCCTCGCCCTCGAACGCCAATATACCGGTGCACACCCGGTTGAGAAAATAGCGGTCATGGCTCACCACCAGCACGCATCCAGGAAAGAACGTCAGCGCCTCCTCCAGGATTCGCATGGTTTGCAAATCGAGGTCATTGGTCGGCTCGTCCAGGACCAGGAAATTGCCACCCCGCTTGAGCACTCGCGCCAATAACAGCCGGCTGCGCTCGCCCCCGCTGAGGTGCTTTACCTGGGTGGTGATGCGATCATCAGTAAAGAGGAACCGCTTGAGGTAGCCACGCAGGGAGAGTTTTTCCTCACCCCATTGGACCCATTCGGTGCCGTCGCTGACCTCTTCCAGAACGGTCCGTTCTTCGTTCACCCGAAGTCGGCCTTGATCGACGTAGTTAAACCGCGTCAGGGATCCGATGCGCACTTCCCCCTCGGTCGGCGGCATCTCACCCAGCAGGATTCGCAGCAACGTCGTCTTGCCCAATCCATTGCGGCCGGTCACTCCAATGCGAGTACCACCGGCGAAATTCAGACTGAGATCGGAGAAGAGACGACGTCCCCCGAACTGCATGCCCACGCCCTCTATCTCCACGACCCGGTTACCCAGCGGTGGCGGCGGTGGGATGACCAATTCCATCTCGGATTCGGTGGGCGGCGGACCCGCACTGTCGGCGGCGGAAAACCGATCCAGACGCGCCTGACTCTTGCTCGTCTGGGCCTTAGGACGACGACGCACCCACTCAATCTCGCGTCGCAGGAACATCTGACGCTTGTGTTCGGTGACTTCCTCGGTGGCCAGCTTCTCGGCCCGCTGGAGCAAGTATTCCGAGTAGTTGCCATCGTAGCGTTCAAACTTGCCGTTGCGCAGTTCGACAATGGTCGTGGCCACGGAGTCGAGAAAATGCCGGTCATGGGTCACCACCAACAGGCCGCCCGGATAGCCCGCCAGAAACTCCGTGATCCATTCCACCGATTCGGTGTCCAAATGGTTGGTCGGCTCATCGAGCATCAGGAAGTCCGGCCGAGCGATCAGGGCCCGGGCCAGAGCCACACGACGCCGTTCTCCACCGGACAATTCGCCAATCCGCCGATCATCCGGCGGGCAGCCCAACTGATTGAGGGCCGTGCGAACCCGGGAATCGACCGTCCAGCCGTCCAGTTGCTGAATACGCTCTTCCAAATGGTCATGCCGACTAGAATGACCCGGAAGATTCTCAAACTCATGAATGAGGGAGAGGACATGCCGCGCCCCATCGCGCGCGGCCTCGAGGACTGTGATGTTGGAATCCAGTTCAAAGGCCTGGGGCAAATAACCGGTGACCAGGTCCCTGCGCCGAGTGATCACACCGTCATCCACCTCGGCTTCACTGGCCAGGATGCGCATGAAGGTCGATTTGCCAGCACCGTTGCGACCCACAAGCCCGATGCGATCCCCCGCCGACAAGGCCAGTGAGGCCCGATCCAATAGGGCTCGGTCGTTGATGTTCAGGACCAAGTCCTGAGCGGAAATAAGCACGCCTTCGTTCACAATGAGGAGTCGAAGATACACGAGAATCGGCCGCGGAGCCATGGACGCTTTCAGCTTTCCCGCCGTCCGGGTCCGATCGGTCCAAATTAGAATCTGGGGAAGAGGCCATTTCACCGCCTCGACATTGACCGAGTTGGTGCGAGGCTTGGACTTTGAGCATGGCCCACCGTCCCACCACCGATGATGCTCCGCGTCGCTCCAGCCTCTATGAAGCCCGAGTGATGCACCATCGACTTGAGCCACGCACACACCATTTCGAGTACGGAATCTTCCTCGCGTGCCTCGACCTCGACGAATTGGACGCCCTCGATGCTCGCCTGCGGTTCTTTAGCCGCAACCGGCGCAACTGGTTGGAGTTCCGCGATTCCGACCATCTTCCCAATCCAGAGGTTTCCGGGACTAAAAACCCTGCAAATGAGCAACAGAAGCCCAACATCAAACGCGCCCTCCAGACTTGGCTCAAGCAACAGGGAGTGAGCCTCGCAGACAATGACCGCGTCCTGCTGCTAACCCTGCCTCGGATCGCTGGCTACGTGTTCAACCCAGTCAGCTTCTATTTTTGCACCAAGGCCTCGGGCCAAGCGCTGTGCGCCGTGGCCGAGGTGGGCAACACGTTTGGCGAATTGAAGCCTTATCTGGTGCCCCTGAGTGCCGCCCCAGACGGCCAAAACGACCAAGACGGCCCCAGATTCCGCTGCGTGGTGCCCAAACATTATTACGTCTCGCCCTTCACACCGCTGGATGTCTGCTTTGATTTCCAGCTCCAGACTCCAGGAGCTCGCCTGCACATCGCCGTCAACGACGTGAGCGAGGGGCGTAACCTGCTGCTCACCACCTTGACCGGATCCCAGCGGCCGATCACCGACCGAGAAATCCTCCGCTTGAGCCTTTGCTACCCGCTGGTGACCCTCAAGGTGATTGGCGCGATTCACTGGCAGGCCCTCCGACTCTGGTTGAAAGGGGTTCCTTGGTACGCCAAGTCCCAGGGTACCCACTTGCAACGGGGGGTGTTCCGGGCCCACTCGTCGATTGCCCAGGCTCAGGCTGATTCCGGTTCCGGACCCAACCCATCGACCGATCCGAGATAACGCAAATCCTAAGGGGCATACCGCAAATCCTGCGGTTGTAGTTCTGACAATTCAGTCCAAAATTAGAGGGTAGATTTTCACCATGAGCCGCACCCATCCCGAGTCGATCCTTCCAACGATTGCCACCGCGTCTGGCGGAACCCCCTCCGGCGGTGTTTCAGTGGCGGCCCTCAACCCGACGACCACACCGCCGCGGTGGGTGGAGTCCATCGCCCAGAATCTGGTCACTTCGCTCTTCCAGCCCATGTCCGAGGGGCATCTGCGGATAGTGTGCCCGGACGGATCGACCCGCGAATTTGGAATTCCCGGCCAGACTCCGTCCGCTGAAATTCACCTGCGGCGTTGGCGTTTCTTCACCCGCTGTGCCATCGGCGGTGACATGGGCTTCGGTGAGTCCTATCAAGACGGGGACTGGGAGACGCCCGACTTGGCCGCAGTGATCGCCTGGTTCTGCGCGAATGTTGAGCAGGCCCCCTCGATGTCGGGCTCAGCCCAGAAGCGACTGCGCTTCACACTCCTAAATGCCGTCAATCACTTGCGGCACTTCTTCAACCGCAACTCCCTCACAGGTTCCCGCTCCAACATTGCGGCCCACTACGATCTCGGGAATGCGTTCTACTCGCAGTGGCTCGACGCCACCATGACCTACTCGGCAGCCTTGTTCGAATCGCCCGATCAATCCTTGGAGGCCGCCCAGACCGCCAAGTACGAGCGGCTGGCAAAAGAACTAAGGCTCAAGGCGGGGGATCATTTGCTGGAAATCGGCTCAGGGTGGGGCGGAATGGCCAGCCATGCGGTGCACCGTCACGGGGTCCGGGTCACCACGATCACATTGTCCGAGGCGCAAGCCGCCTACTGTCGGGAACGCTTTGAGAGAGAGGGGATCGCCGACCGGGCAGAAGTGAAGGTCATCGACTACCGTTTACTGACCGGCCAGTTCGACAAGATCGTCAGCATCGAGATGATGGAGGCCATCGGCGATCAGTACCTCGAGACGTACTGCCAAAGCGTCCAACGCCTGCTCAAGCCCAACGGAATTTTTGCTGCCCAATTCATCACCTATCCTGACTCGCGCCATGCCGAGTTGCGCCGCAGCGTGGACTGGATACAGAAGCACATTTTTCCAGGCTCCCTCTTGCTCTCGCTCAACCGCGTGAACCAGTCGATGCAGCGGACCGGGAGTCTCCACCTGCACAGTCTGCACGACATGGGGCTCGATTATGGCCGCACGCTGCGCCAGTGGCGCGGGCGCTTCAACCAAGGCCTCCACGAAGTGCGCGCTCAGGGTTTCGATGATCATTTCATCCGCACCTGGAACTACTATCTGGCCTACTGCGAGTCGGCCTTTCTTTGGCGGAATATTACCGTGGTGCAGGCCACCTGGACGGCCCCCAATAACCGCAACCTAATGTCGGCGTGAATCGGGAAGGGCTCACTGCATGAACCTACCCACCCCACTAATTCTGATCCTTCTCGGATTGGCATTTGTGGTGGCAGAGATGCTGGTGACGTTCCGAGTCGCCCGTCGTCTTCGGAACTTCGGGATTGTGGACATCGTGTGGTCTGCGGGTTTCACCCCATTGGTACTCCTCTACCTGCTGGCCACGGCTTGGCAGGAACACGCGGCGACCGCCAGAGGGAGCGATTTGCGTGAGGCACTCATTTCCCGACTGCCCCTGACCCTGATGGTCACCCTCTGGAGCCTGCGCCTCGGCCTGCACCTCCTCATCCGAGTCCGGGCACACCATCCGGTGGAAGATGTTCGCTACGCCCAACTTCGGAAGGAATGGGGAGCACAAACCGACCAAAAAATGCTCGGTTTCTTTCTGCTTCAAGGTGGCCTGCAAGTGGTCCTGTCGACGCCTTGGCTCATTAGCAGCCTTCGACCGCCCACAGCGTTAACTGGATGGGTCGGCGGTTGCTTGTGGCTTGGCCTCCTGCTCTGGGCCGTGGGCATTTTGGGTGAGTCCCTGGCAGACCGCCAATTGGCCCGCTTCCGTGCCGATCCCGCTCGTCGCGGGCAAGTCTGCCAGGAGGGCTTATGGCGGTACTCCCGTCATCCCAACTACTTCTGCGAATGGCTGGTCTGGCTGGGCTATGGCGTCTATGCACTGGCCAGTCCCTGGGGCTGGATCGGACTCCTGGCACCGGCGCTAATGTATCACTTCTTGGTGAACGTCACCGGCGTCCCCATGACCGAGGTATTGTCGGTGAAGTCCAAGGGTGAGGCCTACCGTCGATATCAGCAGACCACCAACGCGTTTTTCCCAGGACCGCCCCGCCGCGGATGACCTCCGTCTGCCACCTCTTTGGAAGAACCCGCGACCCGGGTGGGCATCAAGTTGAGTGAAACCAATGCTCTGCCTCATTGACGACCGTCCCCACGGGCCGAAGCTTCGGACTTACCTACAGCGCGACCATGAGCACCGTCACCATTGCCCCGCCGCCCACAACCTCGGGACCGCCCCTGCAGCGGGAGACCACCGCTGGGAATTACTTCGTTGCCAATTATCCCCCGTTTGCATTTTGGAATGCTGAGGCCGTCCCGGTCTTCCATCAGGCACTCGATCAGGCACCTCAACCCGGAGTACCGCTGGGTCTGTACGTCCACATTCCCTTCTGCCGGAAGCGGTGTCACTTCTGTTACTTCCGCGTCTACACCGACAAGAACGCCGACGACATCAAGTCCTACCTGGATGCCTTGCTCAAAGACCTCGCTTCCTTTGCCCCCAAGGCAGTGATCGGCGGACGAAAACCCCGCTTCATCTACTTCGGTGGAGGCACTCCGAGCTACCTGTCTCCGGACCAGCTCCGCTATCTGACCGAGGGCATGAAGCGTTTGCTTCCTTGGGATGAGGCGACAGAAATCACCTTCGAAGCCGAACCTGGAACACTCACCGACCACAAGCTCCGGGCCATCCGAGAAATGGGTGTCACTCGACTGAGTCTGGGCATCGAGCATTTCGACGACGCCATTCTGGAGATCAACGGTCGGGCTCATCGCTCCAAGGAAGTCGAGAGGGCCTACGGCTATGCTCGAGAAATTGGTTTCCCCCAAATCAATATCGACCTCATCGCTGGTATGGTGGAGGAGACGCCCGAGAAGTGGCAGGAAACCGTCGCCAAGGCCGTAGCCATGGAACCGGACTCCGTGACCATCTACCAGATGGAGGTGCCCTACAACACGGGTATTTACCGGCAAATGAAAGCCGAGGGGAAGCTAGTGGCACCCGTCGCCGACTGGGACACCAAACGGCGTTGGGTAGACGAGGCGTTCCGAGCCTTCGAGGCGCACGGTTACACCGTGACCAGCACTACGACCGTCGTCAAAGATCCCGCGCGGGTGAAGTTCGAGTACAGACACGGGCTCTTCAGTGGAGCCGACCTTCTGAGCATCGGTGTGGCGAGCTTCGGCCACCTCAACCGGATGCACTATCAGAACCATCACGACTTCCAACCGTACGTCGATGCGGTCAATGCGGGGCAGTTTCCCACCCATCGCGCCTATGTCCTTCCAGACGACGAGCGCTACCTGCGGGAGTTCATTCTCCAACTGAAACTGGGGCGAGTCAGCATCGATGCCTTCACCGAGAAATTCGGCGAAGATCCCCGGACTCGATTCGCCGTCCCCTTGGCGACGCTCAAGGCTTGGGATTTCTTGGTGGATTCGGCTACCCACCTAGAATTGACCCGCGATGGGTTGCTGCAAGTCGATCGTCTGCTCCAGGAATTCTTCAAGCCCGAGCACCGCACTGGCCGCTATGCCTGAGTCCGATTCCACGATCACCCCCTCAACCCCACCGACCAACACGGGCGCGCGCCTGAGCCATCTGGACGAGCGCGGCGAGGCTCGCATGGTGGATGTCTCCGCCAAGCCCGCCCTGTTCCGGGAAGCGGTGGCCAGCGGGGAGATTCGCGTGTCTTCCACCACGCTCGACTTAATGGAGTCCGACCGCATGGCCAAGGGCAATGTCTTGGCAACGGCCCGCATCGCCGGGATCCAAGCGGCCAAACGCACCGGAGAATTAATCCCGCTGTGTCATCCCTTGCCCATTTCCCATTGTGAGATTCACTTTGAAATACCCGAAACGCGGGATCGGATCCGGATCACCGCATCGGCCCGGATCACGGCAGCTACGGGTGTCGAAATGGAAGCTCTGACTGCAGTATCCGTTGCAGCTCTGACCGTCTACGACATGTGCAAGGCGGTGGACAAGGGCATGGTCATCGGCGACATCCGCCTGCTCAGAAAAACCAAGTCTGCGCCCCTGACGACCTGATTTCAGCCCACTGAAGTTCTAGGCGATCCTGTCGCAGAGGGCACTTCCCATACAAAGAGACAGAGAGAGATCGAGAGAAACGCTCGCCAGAATCCATTGAGCAGAAATCGCAGAGGATCCTCCGAGGTGAACCCTGGAGCGCTCCCATTGGGCTAAAAAAACCTTCCGGATGAGGCGATGGAGTGATCGGTCGGTCGTAAAAACCAAAAAAAGTCCGCCGAGAGGATGAATCCATCTCGTCGGACTTGTCAGAAAACTTTGCCTTGAACTGAGGACAGTAAAGTTATTTTAAAGGAACCCACTGTTTAACGGAACCGACTGTCTGAAGGAACCCAACGGTCAGGACCAAAATATTGGTCTCAAACCGCGGACCGTTTCAGATCACGGGCGGTTCGCGTCTGCACCGGCGTAGGCGCTGATCTTCACGGGAGGTGCAACGGGGTTGCCCTGCTTGTCGGTCACCGGGGTCGTGGTCACAGCCACATTGCCCGGGATCGTGATCGTACCACCCTTGGAGGTGACAGAAGACTTGGTGGCGCGGCGAGCCTTGGCCAAGGCGACCTCGCCACGGACTTCAGACTGCTGGGCGGGAACGAGGCGATCGGCCGTCGCGAGAATCACAGCGTCCTGACCTTCGGTGGCGAAGGTAGCGGCGGCAACAACGGTGCGGGCCATCTGGGGAGCGACCTCGAGGCAGGCGGCGACAACGGCTTCGGTGGCTTCAGGAGCCTTGCGAAGGATCGCGCCCACAACGGTGGAGAGAGCAGTCGGATGGTTCTTGGCAACGGCAACCACAGCGGCCTTGGCGGTCTCGATGCGGTCGGCCTTGTCAGCGGCAACCACCAACTTGGCGGCAACCAACGGCATATCAATGACCTTCGAGGCCAAGATCTTCTGGGTCAGAGCCTGCGACTCGGTGGATGTGAGAGCAAAGGCCGAATTGACGATCAGCGAAGTAGCGGTGATCAGAACAGATTTTTTCAGGAGATTCATATACAAGGCTCAGTATCTAACTTTGTGGCACGAATAAAACGAAGGATGGAATCCACGTCAACCCTTTAACCAAAAAAGTTTTTCACAATGGCGAACCGGATTGTTCATGCCGCTTGACGTTGCTCCCGACGTTGAATCACCGGAGGCGTCTCTCGGCGGACCACCGCACGATTGATCTCGACACCCACCACGTCATCGCTGTCCGGCAATTCAAACATCAGGTCGCGAAAAAGCTCCTCGGTCAGGGACCGGAGCGCACGAGCACCGGTCTTCTTTCGGGATGCCATGCTGGCCAACTCCGCGATGGCATCGTCCGTGAAGGACAACTCGACACCATCCAGGGATAGCAGCTTTGCAAATTGACGGGTCAGTGCGTTGCGCGGACGGGTCAGCACCTCAGCCATCTGAAGCTCGGTCAACTCATCCAGAGCAGTCACCACCGGTAAGCGGCCGATGAACTCCGGAATGAAACCAAAGCCCATGAGATCTTCCGGCTCCACTCGGTGAATGAGGGGCTGGTCTGCCTGCGCCAAACCCGACGGGGTGGAAGAGGTCCCATCGCCGATTTCCACACCGAAACCGATGGATCGCCGTCCTAGACGCCGCTCAATGATGCGGTCCATCCCAACGAACGCGCCGCCGCAGATGAAAAGGATCTGGGTGGTGTCGATCCGGATGTATTCCTGCTGAGGATGCTTGCGCCCTCCCTGTGGAGGAACATTGCAAACGGTTCCTTCCAGAATCTTCAGCAATCCTTGCTGCACACCTTCACCGGACACGTCGCGGGTGATGGACACGTTCTCGGTCTTGCGGGCGATCTTGTCGATCTCATCAATGTAGACGATGCCCATCTGGGCCCGACGAACATCGAAATCGGCCGCCTGGAGCAGGCGCAAAATAATGTTCTCAACATCCTCCCCGACATAGCCAGCCTCGGTGATGACCGTGGCATCGGCGATGGCAAAGGGGACGTCGAGCACCTTAGCCAGCGTTTTGGCCAGCAGCGTCTTGCCGCAACCCGTCGGCCCCAGCAGCAAGATGTTGCTCTTCTCAATCTCCACCGCACCCGAGTCATCGGGCGTTGTAGACGTCGTCTCGCTCCCCGCCGTGGAACGAGCCGCCGCCATGACCCGCTTGTAGTGGTTGTACACCGCGACGCTGAGGGTGCGCTTGGCTCGGTCTTGCCCGATGACATGCTCGTCCAACTGCCGCTTGATCTCCGAGGGTTTCAGGATCCGGAGGGTGGGCACCGAATGCTTTTCGGTCTCGGAACGGGACTCCTTCTCGAGCACTCCGCTGCAGACGCCGACACAGGCATCGCAGATGTACACGCCGGGGCCCGCGATCAGCCGTTTTACCTCGGCTTTCGATTTGCCACAGAAACTGCACATTGTGATCTGGGTCGCGCGTGCCATGAGCCTTGAAGATCGGGTCTCGGACAAATACTGCCAATGAATTCCTGCTAAATACGCAACCCGGATGCCGTGCCCGGCGAGCCAACCCGATACGGGTCTGGAGTCTTGGGTCTGGGGTTCGCCCGAGAGCACGGCCCCGGTAATCCAATCAGGCCTTAGGATCGGGGGTGATGGGATCGGGAGTGATCAAGGTCGGCACTTCCTTACGGCTGCTGACCACCTCATCGACGAGACCGAACTGACGCGCCTCCTCGGACGACATGAAGTTGTCACGGTCGCAAGCGCGCTCCACCGCCTCGTAGGGCTGACCCGTGTGCTTGGAGAGGATGGTGTTCAGGCGTTCCTTGAGCTTCAGCATGAACTTGACCCGAATCTCCACGTCGCTGGCCTGACCTTCTGCGCCGCCGAGCACTTGGTGGATCATGATGTTGGCGTTGGGCAGCGCGAACCGCTTGCCCTTCGTGCCACCGGCCAAGAGAACAGCTCCCATGCTCGCGGCCTGACCGATGCAGTAGGTGTTCACGTCACAGGTCAGCCATTGCATCGTGTCATAGATGGCCAGACCCGCGGTGACACTGCCACCGGGGGAGTTGATGTAGAAGTGGATGTCCTTCTTGGGATCGGTCATCTGGAGGAAGAGGAATTGAGCCACGATGACGTTGGCGACCATGTCATCGACCGGCGTGCCCAGGAAAATGATCCGGTCCACCAAGAGGCGGCTGTACAGATCGTAGCCCTTTTCACCGCGGCCCGTCTGCTCGATGACGTACGGAATATTTACAAAATTGCGCATGGTTAGTCTTTCAGCTTGGGAGGCTAAGGTTGACCCCGAAGAGCGTCAAGGAACCCGGCCCTCCGTATCGCTGCCCCCGCCCGGAACCTTTGGGATCGACCCGCAGATGCCTCTGACTACACTCTAACTACTGTTGTCAGTGGTACTCTGAATCAGGAACCGCGCCGAACCCAAACCCTGAACGGACCCATCCTCCATGGAGTGACCGTGTCCCAAGCCTCCTCACAAACCGTTCCCCCACCGCTTCAACTCCGGCATGCCTACGGGTTTGCCATGTTCAACGCGCTGTCCTTTCAGGTGATTCTTGGAGGGCCGATGGTCCTCTACGCGAAGTCCCTCCACGCCAACGCCACCATTCTTGGGGTCGTCGCCGGAATGATGCCCCTGCTCACCATCACCCAGATCCCCGCGGCCGCCTACCTCGACCGCATCGGGTACAAGCGCTTCGTGGTGTCGGGATGGACCGCACGCATCGTCTTCGCTTTCCTGATGGCCCTGACTCCCTTGAGCGGGGCCTGGATCGGCCACGGCGGACAACTCATTCTACTTCTGTCGCTGCTCTTTGGCTTCAACCTGTGCCGTGGGATCGCCAGCAGTGCCTGGCTACCGTGGATCACCGGCTTAGTGCCCCTTGAGTTGCGCGGACGCTATTTGGCCGGTGACCAGGCCGCTTCCAATGGAGCCAGCCTGCTCTGCTTCCTGATCGTGGCCACCCTTCTTGGGGCCGGAAGTTTACTCCCATCGCCAGCGCAACCCTGGCAATTCATGCTCGCCTTCACGTTCAGTGGGATCATGGGGGTGACTAGTCTTCACTTCCTGCGGCAAATGCCCGACACGCCTGTGCCACCGCACGAGCGCTCCGGAACCGCACGAGTCCCCTGGGCGGCCATCGCAGCGCACCCGCCGTTCCGAAAACTGCTGGAACTCAATGCCGTCTGGTCGCTGGCTTACGGCGGACTCACCACGTTCGTGGTCGCCTTCCTGAAAAGCGGGACCGACCTTCCCGATGGGTCCATCTTGGTTCTGATGGCGATACAATTCCTCGGCGGACTCGGCGCCTACTGGTTCGGCGGTCGCCGCTTGGATCTCCATGGGAGCAAGCCCGCCTTGGGCTTCATCATGCTGGCTGGGGTCTTGGTGGCCGGCGGCTGGTTCCTCATGGCAGCCAGGGTTTTGGAGCCCCGCATCCCCTTAGTGCTAACATTCATCGTTCCATTGGGATTGCTCAACGCCCTGCATTCGGCGGCCAACAATCGATTGGCGATGGCCATCGTACCGCGCCTGGGCCGGAACCACTTCTTCGCCCTCTTCATGGTGGTTTGGCAGGTAACGCTCGGCCTGTCGCCGGTGCTGTGGGGATTACTCATCGACTCGGTCGGCGGATTTCGGGCGCTGGCCCTAGGGCTCGAGTGGAACCGCTACAGTCTGTTCTTCGGTCTCGTCATGATGAGCTTCCTGGTCGCCTTCCGAGCCAGCCTTCGGCTGGAAGAACCTCAGGCAGCCGGTGTGGAAACCCTGCTGAGAGATCTCTTCATTCAGGAACCCCGGCGGCTCTTCACCCGAGCCCTGGGTCGGAATGACTAACCAGATCCAATTCTGTGGGGAGACCCCGGGATGGCGTGACGGATTCTTTTGCAAGATACGTCGAGCCCACGGAGCGGGCCATACTGAGGCTCGTAACCATCGAACAACGACCCGCTAACAGAAGAAGGCACAAGCCAAGACGGCGGATTTAATTGAAGCGTTCCGGACGACCGGAGCCCCCTCAGTCGGCAAGACCGGCCGGCCGGACCCGGCACGGGTTTCCCAGACCCATTCACCTCAGCCAGGAAAACCCCTAAAATAGGCCTAATTCACGGCTTGGCATTCTCGGTGCTTCATCGGGTTTTACTGATCATGATAAATCGAGCGTACGCCAACGACCCGCTGTGGATGTCCCTCGTCGACCAATTCCGAGAGGCGTGTGTGCTGCGACGCAACGGCCGACACGACGAATCCGAGCATCTCCTCCAAACCGAATTGCCCAGCAAGATCGCCACTTGGTCTAAGCAACCCATGCCCGTGGGCACCGATCGCCGGAGCGCCCTCGAAACCATGTTCCAAGAAGAACAGCGGCGGGTCGAAGAAGCGTTCTTTGTGCAGAAACTCGTCGCCACGCAAATCGAGGAGCAACTTTTGCCCAAGCTCTGCTTCATGATCGCCGAGGAGATCCGGGACGTGGTCCGGGCGGAAGCCCAGGCCGGAAAAAATTTAGCCGAAACCCTTTCACGTCGGAAAACCCAGTCCCCCGCCCGCCCCAGGGTTCACTTCGACGAACTCTCCTCAGACGACGAACCCCAGCTCCAGGTGGCCTGAGCAAGTCGTTGGAGGGGATTCACTGGCGATCTTTCCAGCCCCCACTCGATTCTGAGCGCATGGATATGGCCGGCGCTGCTGCGTCCCTGACCCCAGGCAAGCCACCCCAATCAGTCCACCGTGTCCATCTGGACACCCGGGCAGAACTCTGCCGAGGCCATACGACGACGGCTCCCAGTCACGCGGGTCTCGTTCACCGGGTTAGGCCGAAGCATGCGCTTCTGCCGTTCGCGGTCACCCGCTCCCCGGACCACCGGAATAGGCAAACCGGTGTTGATGTCCAGCCCGGTCACGTACATCGCAGCCGATCCGGTCATGGGCAGGGGGATGAAGTCCTGCACCTGCTGGAGGTTCCACTTCTCGTCTTTGAGGAACTGCTCCACCGCTCCCATTTCCTTCTCGGTGCATCCGGGGAAGCTGGAAATGAAGTAGGGCACGAGGTACTGCTCCTTGCCCGCCTGCTCGCTCAAATCAAAGAACTTGTCCATGAAGGCCGGGAAGTCGCCGGCCGGTTTGCGCATCCGGCGCAGCACAGCCGGATCCATGTGCTCCGGTGCCACCTTCATGTGACCCGAGACATGGTTCTGAACGAGCTCCTTCATGTATTCCGGGGTCCGCAGCGCGACATCCATCCGAATGCCGGACTGGACGAAGACATGCTTTACCCCGGGCTGGGTGCGGGATCCCTTGAGGAGATCGAGGCCGGCCTTTTCATTGATCTCGAACACCGGGCAAATCGAGGGCCACAGACAGCTCGGCCGGTGGCACTTCTTACATTCCTCGGCGTGGCCGTTGCGGGCACCATAAAGATTGGCCGTGGGTCCACCCAAGTCGGACACCGTTCCCCGGAAAGTGGGCGAGGACGCCAGCTTGCGGATTTCCTTGAGCACCGAGTCGATGCTGCGGCTGGAGAGGAACTTACCCTGGTGGAATCCGAGTCCGCAAAAGGTGCACCCGCCCGGACAGCCCCGCGATACGATGATGGAGTCCTTGATGGTGGCAAAACCAGGGACGGGCTCCGTGTAGCTGGGATGCGAGGTCCGCATGAAGGGCAACTCATACAGGGCGTCCAGGTCAGGGCCGTCGACCGGGAATGCAGGTGCCTCCTGCAACAAGGCCCGTTTGCCGTGCATCTGCACCAACCGACGACCGCTGTACGGGGTTTGCTGGGCCTCGACCACCTTGGTCAGGCGCATCAAGTGGTTCTTGTCGGCCTGAAGCTCCTCCCAGGAAGGCAGGATGATGCAGTCCGAAAGATCTGCTGCAGCCGCTGCCTTGCTGCCCAAAAAGAGCGCCGTGCCGCGGATGCCGGAGAAGTCCCGATCGCCAGACTGAAGGCGGCTGACAATTTCACGCACCGCCGACTCCCCCATGCCATAGACCAGCACATCGGCCTTGGCGTCGGCCATGATGGAGGGCTTGAGCTTGTCTTCCCAGTAATCGTAATGGGCCACGCGGCGCATGGAGGCCTCCATGCCACCCAACACCACGGGTGCACCAGGAAAGGCCCGACGGGTCATCTGGGAATAGACCACCGCTGCATGGTTGGGGCGACGTCCCGGAACCCCGCCAGCGCTGTACACATCGTCCTTCCGACGATGCCGAGCGGCCGTGTAGTTCGAGAGCATCGAATCGAGGTTGCCCGCGGTGATGCCGACGAAGAGGCGGGGCACCCCCATGCCCTGGATCGACTGGATATCCTTCCAATCAGGCTGAGCGATGATGCCCACGCGCAGGCCCATGTTTTCCAAAACTCGACCGATCATCGCCGAACCGAACGACGGATGGTCGACATACGCATCACCAGTAATGATGAGCACATCCAGTTCCGACCACCCTTTGGCGGTCATTTCCTCGCGGGTCATCGGCAGGAAGCCGTTGTCAGAAATCTGGGAACCGCGTGCCTTGCTGGGAGTCACAGCCATATTCGCCAGAGCAGAGCCCACCGCCACCCAGATGGCAACCAATAGAAGACCAAATTAGTCTGATTCAAAAGGGGTCGGTCCCACCTATTTACACAAAAGGTGTCTGTCTCACCTATTTTTAGAGTGGCAGAGTCGCGGAGCTGGCGCTCGGGATAGGTGCCTCGAGGGGGCTCCGCGGGAACGGTCCTGCGCTCGCAGGGAACGTTGGGGCCAGTAGGGCTTTCGCGCGGCCGCGCGAGGGGGATCAGGATGTCGACGTTCCGATGCTCGCTTCGGCCCGATCCCGCTGCCGCCGGTGGGCGGTTCGAACCGCAGGAGAACAATTTCAGAAGGGGCCTACGTTCGGCGAAGGCATTCCTGATGTAATCGGCTCCGCCCGGGCGAAGGCCTATTGGAAAAACCCGCGGATGGCCGTGATCACCCAATCGACCTGGTC
>JAPLUH010000506.1 GCA_026397675.1 Verrucomicrobiota bacterium | reverse complement strand
GGCGGCGGTGGGAGGGGCCAATGGGAGGGTGCGCCGAGGGCTGATGAGTTTCTTGAGGGGGAAGACGTGGTCGGAGGCGTCCGCAGAATATCGGACGAGCTTGCTGCTGAGATCTGGGGAGTCGGGGCACAGTAAGAAGCGTGCGCTGGACCGGGAGACGATTTGGGCGGCGCTGAAGGAAGGGGGGCAGTTGAGCGCAGGGGAGGTGCTGCGGTTGAGAATTCGGCACCTGACCGATGGGGTGGTGCTGGGGTCGAAGGGGTTCGTGGACGAGGTGTTTGAGCGGTATCGGGAACGATTTGGCCCCCGCCGCCGAAGCGGGGCTCGTCCGATTCGTGCAGTGCCCCTGCCAGGCCTCATGGCTCTGCGCGACCTGCGCGTCGATGTCGTCGGATAAACCTCTGCTTCAAAAAGAATGCGGAGACTTGAGAGGCGTTCGGCAAACCAAGAAACGCGGCGGGCCAGAACTCACTGGAACATACTTTTACCCGGCGGGAATCGGCGTTTTTATTAATTTCGCCCGACTAGGATGCTAAAACGGGGAGTGGGATTTCCACTCCCCGTCTGCTGGGTGCGCCCGGCAGAGCGCGCTCTCCATTGGGTTGAAGTCCTGAGCAGTCCTAACAGGGGGAACTGCATAACTCCACGCCAACTGATCCGTCGCGTCAGGTGGCAATCAACGCCAAAGCAGCTTCGGCCATCTTGGATCCTGTCATGCCGTGTTTGATGTAGAGTTCTTCTGCCAAGTAAGCGCTTTGGCCGAATTCACCGTGGATGCCCAGACTCGTGACTCGATGGCTAATGCCCGTGCGGCTTAGGGCGTGACTCACTTGTGCCCCCATACCGCCGACAATCTGATGGTCTTCAATGGTGACCAGGCGACCACCGCACCGGAGGACCGCTGCACCGATGGTTTCGATGTCCACTTGGTTGATGAAGGGGTTGTTGATGACCGTGGCCGTTTTGCCCTGGGCGCGGAGCAACTTGGCGGCCTCCAGGCACTTGCTGAACAGCACGCCACTGCCGACGAGCACGACGTCTGACCCTTCCTCGATAACCTGCGCCTTGCCCCAGGTATAGGTGGCTCCAGGGACCCATTCGACCGGGTAGTTTTCGCGTCCAACAAAGAATATCACGCTCTCTCCATCACGGCCGGCTGCGCGCTCGTCTCCGATGCGGCGGATGGCGGCGTCCATGAACGCTTCGGCTTCCTTGGCGCAGCTGGGTGCAACCACGGTGGTGTGCGGGATTGAGCTGACTGCTGCCAAATAGGTCGTTGCCTGATGACTCGCACCGTCGGCTGCATCCTGAAAGCCAATGTGGGAAAACATGGCGATGACAGGGGCTTGGGAAAGGGCCGCCATGGTCAAAGGAAGGTTTCCTTTGGTGACTCCAAACTGTCCAAACGTGTCTACAATGGGGATGAAGCCCACCTTTGAAAGACCCGCCGCAACGCTAATCATGTTGGACTCGGCGATGCCGACCTCAATGAAACGTCCGGTGGCCTTCTGAAAGGTGCTGATACCTGTGGATCCTTGGACATCAGAACTCACCGAATAGACCGGATAGCCGGCCTGAGCCGCCAGAATGGCTCCGGCCGCTAAACCCGCCTGAACTTTGTCTTTTTTGACGGCCGGGGCCGCTGTGGCCGGAGCAGGGGCCGCCGCGGCAGCTGCGGCTTTGGCGGTCTTCTCAGATTCCTTCTTTTCCCAGTCGCTGCGGAGTGCCTGCCCCCAGGCCAGCAAATCAGACGGAGCCGTGTCGCCTTGGTAAATCTCGGTGAGCCAGTCGAGGATTTTCTCACCACTGGCTAGAGGGAATCCGTGTCCACCGGCGGCATTCTGCTCGGTGGCTTTGATGCCGTATCCTTTGATGGTTTTAAGCCAGATGCATACCGGCTTCTCCGGGTGTGCGTCCGCGTCCGCGATCGCCTGCTCAATGGCGGTGTAGACCAGCTGGAGGTCATGCCCGTTCTCAATTTTTCGAACATCCCAACCCAGCGGAGCCATGGCTTCGAAGGAGGGTTGCATGGAAAACGAATCGGCCGTGATGCGTCCCGACAGCTTAGTGTCGTTGTCGGAAATGATCATCACGAAGGGATTGACTCGCCTTTTGGCCGCCAAACCCGGGATGGCCGCAAAGGCCTCTTTGGCTTCACCCTCCATGGAGGCTCCGTCCGACATCAGGAGCACAGTGATTCGCTTGTTTCCAGCGAGCTTGTCTCCGATGGCCAAACCTTGGGCCTGACCAATGGAGGAACCCAGAGGTCCGTTGGACAAAAGAACTCCCTCGGGGTTGATATGGGATTCGCCGTGGCCGGTCAGCTTGGATTGAATGCTCCGGAAACCCTTCAGGGTGTCGGGAGTCATTCCGTCAAAACCATAATTGGCCCGGATGGCATAAATACCGTTCTCCGCATGCCCAGCGTCGTTGACGAAATTGTAGGATTCGTGCCAAGGGCGATCTGAGGCCGCAAAGAGCACACCATGGACAGCTGAGCTGACTTCAGCGAACGCCGCCGGTCCACCCCAGTGGCAGGCTGCACCGCCCACAACGGCATGAACATCCATGAGTGCGACCAAGGCCCGTGTCGCCCGAGGATCGGCAAGGGTAACAGTTTTTCCGGATCGATCCTGGACCTGAGCAGGGTAACGGGGGAGTCCCGGAGTTGGTGCCAGACGGGATTTCAGGATCTGAGGGCGGAGTGAAGGCAGCTCAACTTGAGCGACGACGGACGTATCAGCGGCCATAAATTCGGTTGAAAATCGATATCAGTGGGCGGGGGAGTCCCGCAAACATTTGAAAAGGCTACGGGGGGAAACTGAAATGGGAAGGCACTTTTTGTCCTTCTGACCTTTGGCAGCCTAATGGGTTGCAATACAGAGATCCCACAAAGAGCTTTTTCCCATTAGCTGTGTCGGCCATGATTTCGGGCATGTCAGGTCTCATCGCCATCGTGGGCCGTCCCAACGTCGGCAAGTCCGCGCTCTTCAATCGAATCGTCGGTCGCCGCATCGCCATTGTTCATGATCAACCCGGTGTCACTCGTGACCGTGTGATGGCCGAGGCCGAATGGCACGGTCGCCCTTACACGCTGGTGGACACGGGCGGTATCGGGTTGTTGCGCCGTGAAAAAGCCGCTGATGTGATCACCGCTGCCGCGTTGCAGCAGGTGGACTTGGCCATCGATGCAGCAGACGTGATTCTGTTGGTGGTCAATGTTCAGGAGGGCATCGTTCCGTTGGACCAGGAGGTGGCCAAGAAGCTGCGAACGATCCAGAAGCCTGTCTTGGTGGTGGTGAACAAGTCGGACAACTATCAGGCAACCGCGGGCGCAACAGAGTTTTCAGCGCTGGGTTTCGAGCGAATCTATGCGGTCACCGCGATTCATGGAAATGGTATCGAGGACCTGATGGATGCGGCCGTCGGTTTTCTACCCCAGTGGAGCGCGGTCTCAAAACCGGCTGAAACCGATGAGGTTAATGCGGACGGGGATGCCGTGACACCTGAAGAAGGAGAGGAGGGCGAAGCCTTGCCGCGTCGCCGGCCCGACGGTCCGAAGCGCTTGGCTATCGTTGGCCGCCCGAATGTCGGCAAGTCTTCCATCATCAACCGGGTGACCGGATCCGATCGGGTTATCGTCAGCGAAATTCCCGGGACTACCCGCGATGCGGTTGATGTTCCCTTCGAGGTGGTGACCGAGGCAGGTCGCGAACAGTACGTCCTCGTGGACACTGCCGGTGTCCGAAAAGCACGACGCATCGACAACAGCATCGAATACTTTTCTGTTGAACGAACCAAGGGCGCCATCGCTCGCTGCGATATCGCCGTGCTGGTGATCGACGCGATGAGCGGAATTACCGAACAGGACAAAAAGATTGCCGACGTGATTGTCGAGCAGCGACGCGCCTGCATCGTGGTGGTTAATAAGTGGGATCTTGTGGCCGAGGACGTGCGGAAAGCGCGCGAACAAGAGATCGAGGTTCGTCAGGGTAATAACCGAGACCGCGACGATCGGAAGAAGCGGTTGACTACCCTATCGGAGTTCGGTCAGTGGGTTCAGGATCGACTCTTCTTCCTCGATTACGCTCCAGTGATATTCACCTCCGCCAAGGATGGGTTCCAACTGGACCGTCTGTTGGAGGCTGTACGATACGTCGCCAGCCAGTTGAAGCAGAAGGTCCCCACGGCCATTCTGAACCGGACTCTCAATGACTCCATTGAACGCCGACAACCGGTCAGCGACATGGGACATCGGCTGAAATTTTACTACGCGACTCAGGTGCGGCAGGCACCTCCGACCTTCCTGCTCTTCGTGAACCGGAACGAATTGTTCAGTTCTCAGTACATGAAGTACCTCACGGGCGAGATGCGGAAGGCCTTTGGTTTCGAGGGCTGCCCCATCGTGTTAGTGCCCAAGCCGCGTCCGAAAACCATCGATTCGGTCCGGAGATTCCGCAAACAGCCCTTTGCTCACAAACGCGAGGGCGGCGAGCGGCAGTTGTCGCCGCTGGCAGAACGTGCGGTGGCCCGCAAGGCGGCCCGGTCGGAGAACCCAGCCGCTGTCAGGGGTGGGCCAAGGTCGTCCAGCCGGCCAGGAACTAAACCAGCGTCTTCGAGTTTCAAGACAGCAAAACCCGGAAGGCCGGAGTCAACGGCCGTGAACACAAGGACCGAGAGCTCATCGAGCCGTTTCGACAAGGCACCCGGCGCTCGCCCGCTCAAGAGTGAGGGCTGGAAGAGCGAGAGTCTTAAGCCTACCGGTCGTAAGCCCGCCGAGGGCCGTCCATCAGCCGAGCGTCGTAAGTCTGCCGAAGGTCGGGCTCCTACCGGGGGGCGTAGGTCCGCCGAAGGTCGGGCTCCCACCGGAGGTCGGAGGTCTACCGAAGGTCGAGCTCCCACCGGGGTTCTTAAGCCTACCGGTCGTAAGTCCGCCTAGGGCCGTCCATCAGCAGAGCGTCGTAAGTCCGCCGAAGGTCGGGCTCCCACCGCGGGCCGTCGGTCCGCCGAGAGTCGTACACCCACCGAAGGCCGAGCGCCCACCGCGGGCCGTAAGCCCACTGAGCGGAAAACAGGTGTGCGGAAACCGACAGGACGAGACACCGCGGATCGAAAGCCCGCGGGTCGAGGGCGCACATCGCGGCGGTAAACGGGAAACTGTATGTCGCTCAGCCAAGGGCTTAAAAGAAGCCTCTGGCTGAGCGGTACGGTGCCGAATGCCGAGCCGAAAGGTCTTGGTCCGGATATTTTAGAGCTGAAGTTTGGGACAATGCACTAGTGCCATTGGACTGGGCCAAACAGGGGGAAGCGGCCATTGGACTGGGCCAAACTGGGGGGTAGACCCGAATGGCAGTTAGATAGCGACCAATGTTTTTGGGGTGTTCTGAGGTGAGGTTGGTTTGCGGTAGCGGTTCTGGTGGCGGATCTCTTGGAATTCGCGTCGGTGGCAATTGAGCAGTTGGTAGGGCTTTGGTCTTCGTTTCAGGGCTCTGGGCTCCCGTCG
>JAPLUH010000538.1 GCA_026397675.1 Verrucomicrobiota bacterium | reverse complement strand
CCGGATTTCCGGCATGAGGAGGTGCATCCGCGGTTTCGTCGGGAGGCGTTGTCTTGGATCGAGTCGCGGGCACGGGCGCGGGAAGTAGACGGCACGCCGTTTTTCCTCTACTTGGCTTTGGCTTCTCCTCACACACCAACGGTTCCGACTCCGGAATTTGCCGGGCGGACGCGAACGAACCCTTATGGTGATTTTGTGGTGCAGGTGGATGCGACGGTGGGAGACATTCTTGATTCGCTCGATACCCTCGGAATTTCCCGCAATACGTTGGTGGTTTTTACGGCGGACAATGGTTGTTCGCCGGCGGCCAATCTCGGCGAGTTGCGGGGCTTTGGACATGATCCGAGTGCCGGTTTCCGTGGTCATAAGGCCGATTTGTTCGAGGGTGGTCATCGGGTGCCGTTCTTGGTCCGATGGCCTGCTGAGGTGCCGGCCGGTTCGACGTGTTCTCGGTTGGTGGGTCAGCTCGATTTACTGGCGACCTTGGCCGATATTCTGGGGCAACGTCTGCCGTCGGGTGCGGCCGAGGATAGTGTGAGTTTTCTGCCTCAGTTGCGTCGAGGGGATCGGGCACGGGCCGGTCGCGAGGCGTTGGTGCACCATTCGAACGGTGGTTTTTTTGCTCTGCGCCAGGGGCCATGGAAGCTGCTCTTTACTCCGGACAGCGGTGGGTGGAGTGATCCCAAACCGGGCAGTAAGGAGGCGGCCCGATTGCCGAAACTCCAATTATATCACCTGGGTCGTGATGCGGCGGAGCGGACGAATCGGCTGGCGGATGAGCCCAAGGTGGTTCGCGCCATGACTCGGGAGATGCGCCGGATCTGGGTCCATGGGCGCTCGACGCCGGGCCCGGTTCAGCCTTATGCGAATCCGGGCGACTGGCCTCAGGCGGATCCATTTCGCGCGGAGTGAGCCTCCGAGGCTCTACAGACGGGGAGCCGTATTGGGGAGCGGACGGGTGTTGGTGACGGTGTGAAAACCGATGAAACCGGCCGGTTTGAAAACCACTAAGCCCGGAAACTCAACGGATGATCGATCCGGCCTGAGCTTGTCGGTGGCCTCAACGAATTCTAATCAACTCTGGTGGGCCCCGGAGGCATTCGGCCTCATCTGGAAGAAGGAACAAATGCTGGGGCTCATCCTGGAAAGAAAACGGGTTCGAGCATCCGGCAAAACCCCGAATTTCAAACCGCCTACTTTCCGTGAATTCCAGAACGTTGCTGAGAGACGGGAGAGGTGAATGTAGAAAAGGGCCGATTTCCGTGGGGAAATCGGCCCTGTGGTTGAAGATTTGAAGGCGAATTGTCTGCCTTCGTGACGTCAGCGGATGCGGTAGAACTTGGCCGCTCCGGTGGGTGTAACCTTGAGCGGGGAGACGGCCCCGATGACTTCAGTATAAGTGCCGTTGAGGCTGTCAGACTGCTGGAGGGCGCCGCCCGACCAGGTCAATGTGGCATCGGCTCCGCTCAGGCTGATGGCTACTTTGGCCGGTTCACTCGATCCGCCGTTCACGGCGATGGTGTAGTGCTTCTGGATTTGTGCGGCCGACAATGCCTTGGGATAGACGGCCACTTCATCGATGGCTCCGGTGAAGCCTCCGTCCCAACCGTTGCCGGTGGAACCGATGGCCCAGTCGGCTCCGGTGGCGGCGATGGCTTTGCCCGATCCAGCGGCCGCGGCGATCTCGGTTCCATTGCGGTACAGGCGCCAGTGGGTGCCGTCGTACACGCCGCTCAATTGCACCCATTGGCCGGCCGTCAGGTCGGCAGCCGGAACTGGGGCGAAGGCCCGCTCCACCGTGAGGTCGGGAGCGCCTTTGTACTCGCTGGATCCGAAGGAGTAGTTGAGCGCGCCGTTGACGGGTTCGATGCGCAGGGACACTTCGGTGGTGTTGGTGTTGAGCGCGGTGATCTCTTTGGCCTGTTCAAAAATCTGGGCCACGAAGGAACTAACGGTGGCCGGACCTCGGGCCAGGATGCGCGCCGGTGAGGGTTCGGTCGTGAGTGTGCCCGGCTGAATCCAGGCACTGAAGGTAACCCGGTCGGTGAGCTTCAGGCTGCCCAAATCATTGAGGGCTCCGAAGGCCTTGGTCGTGGTGAGGTCGAGGGCGCTGTTGTTGGCTTCGAAGCCCTTGAAGGCCGGCGGGCGCGGGCCAGCGGCTGAAGTGTTGGCGAGGACGCCGTGTCCATCCGCATCGGCTTCGAGGCTGCCCGCGTTGGCCAGCGGCGATACCGCGCCTTCGTTGAAGCGCAAGTAGGTGGCCGGGCCTTTACGCTCGGGGCCCGTGAAGGGGGCGGTGATGACCAGGTTCTCGTACGGGATGGCCGGGTGGGCGTTGGTGCCCGCTTGATAGTGAGCCAGCACTTGTTCCGGCTTCAGCAGGTAGTCGCCGTAAACGGCAAACTCGTCGACGTTGCCCTCGAAGGGGTTGCTGCCGAGTCCCGACTTGGCGTTGTAGGAGCCGATACCCAAATCGGCCGCCACGCTGCCGTCCTCGGTGGTCTCCAAATTGGCTGCATAAAGCGCTGCAGTATTGGTGTTCACAGCCACGCCATTGACGTAGGCCTTAAGGATACCCTCCCACTGGTTGTTGCCGTTGCTGCCCGGATCGCCGTTGTCGGTGACCGGTTCCCAGGTGAAAGCCAAGTGCTGCCATTCACCAATGCTGTAATCAGTGTCGGTATTGACATCCGCGCCGCTGCTGCTCACGCCTCGGAACATGCGGAAGTTCCATCCAAGGCCTTCTGAGGCCGGGTAGCTGGCATTGGGGTTGCGCTGGAAAATCACCCAACCGGTGCGACCGCTCCCGCCGACGAAGCGGTTGTTGACGGGGCACTGGCCACCTTGCTGGTCCCTCATGGGACGGGCCCAGAACTCCACCGAAAGAGGCTTGTCGGCCCCGGGATTGTTGCCCGCGGTCCAAGGCAGGGTGGTCGTCGATTTGCCGTTGCGGTTGTGATACGCCACCGATCCGTCGTTGCCGCCGGCCGAGATGGCCCCCGGAGCGGGGTGCCGCACTTCGGAGGTATGGCTGCCGTGGCCGATGGCACGGGTCTCGCCAAAGTTCACCGCGATGTCGGGGCCCGGAGCCTCTTCGTCGAGATGCAGGTAAACGGCGGGTTTGTCGGCCTGGATCAGGCTGGAGTAGGAAACCGTCCGGTTGGCGTTGGTGGCGTTCTGATAGTGGGCCAGGATTTGCTCAGCGCTGAGCTTGGTCTGGTAAAAGGCGAATTCGTCCACGCCGCCGAAATAGGGGTTCAGGCTGGTCCCCGCGGTGTTGTTGTAGTTGCCGATAGCCAGGGCCGCATCGCCGAAGGTGGCGACGGCGGGGTCATTGCCGCTGGTGTTAGCGACGTAGCCCGGTTGGGTGCCGTCGGTGCCGCCAGTCCAGGCCTTGGTGACAGCCTCTTTGCCATCGATGTACATGGTGACGGTGGCGTCCACCACCTTCTTCGGATCATAGACCACCGCGACGTGGGTCCACTTACCGAGCACGTAGGGCACACCGCTGAGAATATCCAGACCGGAGCTGCTGCCCGCGCCGCGGAACATACGGAAGTTCCAACCGACACCTTCGCCGCCGGCATAGTCGGCGTTGGGCTTGCGCTGGAAGAACACCCATCCCTGCCGGTCTACGCCAGAATACGCGTAACGATTGTTGATCGGGCATTGGCCGTTGCCGGTCTGGTCGCTCGTCGGATAGAACCACGCCTCAATGGTGAACGGTTTGTCGTTCTTGGGGTTTACTGCGGCGTTCCAGGGGATTTCAGTGCGGGAGGTGAAATCGAAGAAGGCAGCTCGGCCAGAGTCGCCCAGGATCGCGCCGGGCATGGTATGGACTCGGCCCAGGTTTTGGAATGCTGTGACTCCGGTGGCAATGCCAGAGTTGAGATGGTTGGTGCCGCGCACCGTGCTGTCGCCCAGGCGATAGTAGGCAGCGGGTCCGTCGGCGAGAATCGACTTCGCGTAGTCGGAAGCCACTACTGCGGAGGGCAGGGCGGCGAGGCAAGCAGCAGCAATGCCCCAAATAGGAGTTCGGATCAGGTGTTTCATAAGCAACACCTTGGACGGTCCCAAACCCGGCTCCGATCCGGAAGTGTTTTGTCCCTTGGCATCGGATTGTTACCCGATTGTTAGACAACCGGGGTCGTGTTCTGAGCAAAAGGTTTGTCGACGAGTGAATTTTTGGTCGCGATGTCGGTCTTCGTGTTCCTATGCTCGGAGATCCACCGAGCGCGCAGTCCGGGAGGGCCGATGGGTCGGTTCCTCCGGTGGCTGCATTCAGAACCCTATGAGATCCATACGACTGGCCTTGTTATCACTGGCCCTATCCCTGGCGGTCAGCGCCCAAACTCTGCTCCAACTCCAGCCCGGCGATCATGTCGCGATCGTCGGTGGTGGCATTGCGGATCGGATGCAGCACACCGGTTATTTTGAGACGCTGGTCCATGACCGTTTTCCCGATCACCGACTGGTTTTCCGCAATTTGGCGGCGGCCGGTGACGAGGTGGCCAATCGGCACCGTTCCGAGAATTTTGGTTCTCCAGACGATTGGCTGACCCGGGCGAAGGCCGACGTCATCATCGCGTTCTTTGGTTACAACGAGTCCTTCAAGGGGGCTGATGGGTTGCCGAAGTTCAAGACCGACCTGGATGCTTGGATCAAGCACGTGCGGGGTGGCAATTACTCCGGCAAGGGAGCACCGCGGGTGGCGCTCGTGTCACCGGCGGCCAATGAGAGGCACGTGGATATCAATTTCCCGGATCGCTCCGTCAACAATGCCAATTTGCGCCTCTACTCGGCTGCCATCGCTGAGGTGGCTAAAGACAATGGCGTTGCCTTCACCGATCTGTTTGAACCGTCCTTGCAACTCATGACGGCCGCAGCGGCCAAGGGGCGTTCGCTGACGATTAACGGTTATCTTCTCAGCGAAGAAGGCGACAAGGCCCTGGCACCGGCGATCTTCAGCGGCCTGATCGGCGGCAAGGTACCGACCGGCGACATGGAGAAGCTCCGCCGAGCGGTCAATGACAAGAACAGCCAGTGGCATCATCGCTACCGCACCGTCGATGGCTACAATGTGTATGGAGGGCGTTCGACGCTGGCCTATCAGCCAGGCAAGGGTGGTTTTGTCGGAGATCGCAATGCTCCCGCTCCTTACGTCTCCAATTACAAGGTCATGCAGGAGGAGATGTCCCAGCGCGATGTGCTGACGGCCAATCGCGATTTGCGGATCTGGGCGGTGGCGCGCGATGGCGACCTCAAGGTGGATGACTCGAACCTGCCGGCCGTGACGGCGGTGGAGTCCAACAAACCCGGAGCCAACGCCGACAAGAGCCAAGTCTATATCGATGGTCAGGAAGCCATCGGCCAGATGACGGTCCACTCCGGCATGCAGGTGAATCTCTTTGCCGACGAGAAACGTTTCCCCAATTTGGTGAACCCGGTCCAGATGGCCTGGGATACCCGCGGTCGTCTCTGGGTCGCTGTGTGGCCCAACTACCCAGAGCGCACACCGACCAGCAAGGTGGGGGATAAGTTGCTCATCTACGAGGACACCAACGGCGACGGCAAGGCCGATAAGGAAACGGTGTTCATGGATGACCTGAACTGCCCCACCGGCTTTCAGTTCTACAAGGACGGCATCTTGCTCATGCAGGCCCCGGATCTCTGGTGGATTCGCGATACCAACAATGACAGCAAGGCCGACACCAAGGAGCGCATCCTCATGGGTATGGATTCGGCCGATTCACATCACACGGCCAACGCCATTTGCTTGGATCCGGGTGGCTCGATTTACTTGAGCGACGGCGTGTTCCACCGCACTCAGGTAGAGACGGGCGACGGCGCGCTGCGCAACAACGATGGTGCGATTTACCGCTTCGAGCCGCGCACCCATCGCTTTGAGACTTATGTGGCCTATGGCTTCGCCAACCCCCACGGACGCGTGTTCGATGCTTGGGGCAACGACTTCATCACCGACGCCACTGGCAATGCGAACTACTTTGGTCCGGCCTTCAGCGGTCGCATCGATTATCCGAACAAGCACTCCGGCATGAAGGAGTTCTGGAACCGTCCGTCACGCCCCTGCCCGGGCACCGGTATCCTGACCAGCCGCCACTTCCCCGAGGAGTTCCAGGGCAACTTCCTGAACCTCAACGTGATTTCCTTCCAGGGCGTGTTCCGGGTCAAGGTTACCGAGGACGGCTCGGGCTTGAAGGGTGAGACGCTCGAAAATCTGGTTTCTTCCACCGATCCGAACTTCCGCCCTATTTGCATTAGCACGGGCCCGGATGGCGCGATTTATTTCGCCGATTGGCATCAGTCGATCATCGGTCACATGCAGCACCATTTGCGTGACCCGAACCGCGGCCACCAGTACGGGCGCGTCTATCGTATTACCTACAAGGGGCGTCCGCTCATGAAGCCCGCCAAGATCGAGGGCCAATCCATTGCCGCCCTCTTGGACTTGCTTAAGGAGCCCGAGAACCAGACTCGCGAACTGGCCAAGATCGAGTTGGGCAAGCGCGATACGACCAAGGTTATCGCGGGTGTGCGTCAGTGGGCGGCCGGTTTGGATTCCAAGGATTCGAACTACGAGCACCACATGATGGAGGCCCTGTGGGTCCACCAGTGGCACAACGTGGTGGATGCCGAGCGCCTGACCCGGATGCTCAATTCACCCGAGGCCAACGCCCGCGCTGCGGCTGGCCGCGTCCTTTGCTACTGGCGTGACCGCGTTCCCAATGCTCTGGCGCTCTTCGCCAAGCTAGCCGACGACGAGAGCCCGCGCGTTCGCCTGGAGGCCGTTCGGGGTGCGAGCTTCTACCGTTCTGCCGAGGCCGCAGAAGTGGCTTTGGCCATTCTCAAGCTACCGCTGGATTACTACCTCGAGTACACTCTCAAGGAGACCCTCCGGCAGTTGGAGCCGCAGTGGCGTAAGGCGGTGGCCGATGGGCGTCCGCTGGCGCAGAACAATCCGGCTGGCTTGCAGTATTTGCTCAAGTCGCTCAGCACGGCAGAAATCCTGAAGCTGCCGCGGGTTGAGCCCGTGTTGGCCGATTTGTTGGGCCGCGCCGGGGTACTGGATGCCGATCGGGGCGTGGCCCTCAATGAGCTGGCGACGCTGCGCAAGGTCTCCCGTTTGGCACTGCTGTTGAGCTTGTTGGAGAAGACTGAAGCCCGCTCCGAAGAGGCTATTACTAGCTTGGCGCGCCTGTTGCCCGGCCAGCCGGTGGAAGAGTTGAAAGCACAGCGGACGCGTTTGACCCAGTTGGGAGCCAAGAGCGCCAACGCAACCACCCGGGCTGCGACTTGGGCTTCATTGGCCCTCGTGGACGGTTCGTTTGATGCCCTCTGGCAAACGGCCTCCTCCAAGCCGTCTTCTTTGGCCGACCTCTTGGCGGGCATTCCGCTGGTGAGCGATCCGGACTTCCGAGCCAAGGCCTATGGATTGGTCCGGCCGGTGGTATCCGGCGAGTCGAAGCTGGTGACCGACGCGTCCAAGAAGGGCGGAGCCCGCTACGTGCGCATTGAATTGCCTCGGCGCGGAACACTCACCCTGGCCGAAGTGGAAGTGTGGTCGGGCGGCCAGAATGTCGCTCGCCGTGGCAAGGCCAGCCAGTCTACGACGGGTAACTCCGGAGATGCTGCCCATGCCATTGATGGTAACAACGACGGATCGTTCGGCTCCGGTTCTCAGACCCACTCGGTGGAGAATGACCGTAACCCCTGGTGGGAAGTGGACCTTGGCTCCGAGCAACCCGTGGAGGCGGTCTCGGTCTGGAATCGCACCGAAGGGGATCTCGGCCAACGCCTCAATGGGTTCAACCTGACCTTGCTGGACGCGGCTCGGCAGGAAGTCGCCTCGCAGAAGGCCGTGCCAGCCCCGGCCCGGAGTGTCCGCATTCCGGTGTCGGTGGATGGAACCGGCGGTTTGCGCCGCACCGCCATGCGTGCCTTGCTCAGCATGAATGAGAAACCCGAAGAGGTGTTCAACCTCTTCGCTCAATTGATCGCCCAGGGTGACAGTGTCCCTGCAGCCGCTCAGGGCTTGCGTCAATTGCCCAGGACTGCCTGGAACGCCTCTTCAGCCGGTACCGCAGCGACGGCCCTGGTTCGTTGGGCGGCTGCGGTTCCGGCCGAATCCCGCACCGATATAGGCTATGTCGATGCACTGCAAACGGCCTCGGATCTTGCGGGCCTGATGCCGGAGTCGGCAGCGGTCGCAGTGCGCGCCCAGCTCAAGCAGCTTCGGGTGTCGGTGTACGTGATCCGCACGGTGCGTGAGCAAATGCGCTACGACGTGCCGCGTCTGGTCATTGAGGCGGGCAAGCCCTTCGAGCTCGTTCTCGAGAACGACGACTTCATGCCCCACAACTTGGTGATCGTGAAGCCGGGAGCCCGTGAAGCGGTCGGTGCCGCGGCTGATGTGATGCAGCCGGGAGCTTTGGACCGCGAAGGTCGGGCCTACGTTCCGGCGCTTCCGGGCGTGGTGGGAGCCACTCGCTTGGTGGAATCGGGCAACCGAGCCACGCTGAAATTGACGGCACCCACGCAGGTGGGTGACTACGAGTACATTTGTACGTTCCCGGGTCATTGGCCCGTGATGTGGGGACGCTTGGTGGTGACCACCGATGTGGACGACTACTTGGCCAAGCATCCGATCGCTCCTGCGGCCGGAGGAACCCACGCCCACGAAGAAGGGAAGTAATTCTTGGGGGTTTTTGAGGCCGGGAATCCTTACGGGTTCCCGGCCTTTTGCTTTGTGTGTGCCCGGCCGAGCGCTGAGACTGCCAGCCGGTGCCCACGGTGGGGCGTTGTTCTATCAATGGATCCATGGCTTTGATTTTTCAGAAAACCAGTGAAATTCGCACCTCGGTGGAGTCGCTCTTCCGCTTCCACCAAGACCCGGCCAACCTCGAGCGCATCAATCCTCCAGGCGTCCGCGTGGTCAAACTCCGCTTGCCCAAGCACTGGAAGGCGGGCGCGAGGTTGGGGGTGACAGTGAAGATCCTGGGAATGATCTCCCAGGAATGGGAAGTCTCTCTGGAGACGGTGTCACCGCCCTGTCGCTTGGTGGATGTGGCCATTCGCGGGCCTTATCCCAAATGGCGTCACATCCATGAGTTCCGGGAGGTGGGGCCTCGATTGTCTTCGTTGACCGATCGGGTCGAATACCTACCGCCGTGGGGACGATGCGGGCTGTTGCTAGACCGTTGGATTTTCCGGCCCCAATTGGCACTGATGTTTGCCTGGCGGCATCGTCAAACGCGGCGTCTTTTGGAGCAGGCACTCGCGCCAAAAAAACCCTGAGGGAGGGGTTGGGCTGGGCAGGACTGAAAACGGGTGTGTGCCGTTTTCAGTCGGACTTCACGGCGCCAGTTGTGGCGACCGGCGTGTGTCCGTTACTCGTTTCCTTCGGGGAAGCGGAAATTAACGTCGGTGAAGGTGGTGCCCTTGATGGTGATGCCGAAGATTTTCCCGGTGAAGTTGGTAGTGGTTTTCAACCACGCGGCGCGGGCCTCGAACTGGCTGGTGTCCCCGTTTTTCTCTCCGGTTGCTGCATTGGCCACCGGGAGCAGTTCTAGGGTTTGGGTCAGGTTAGAAACTGTCGTTTCGATGATCAGGTGGGGCGCAGGGATTCGGATGAATGATTCCATGTGTCCGTCGAGGATATAGCAGGTGAGCAGTCCGGCCTCCGCGGTGCGGACCAATTCTAGATGGAAGGCCTCTTTGCCCAGGACGATCGCAGTGCCGCCATGCGGGGCGCGATGTTCGTGCTTGTGGGCTACTCCGTGATTGTGGGCTCCATCGTGATTGGCTCCGGCCTTCTCATCCTTGCCCCCGCATCCAGTGAGGAAGGCAGACAGGGTGACGGCCAAGAGGGGGAGTGAAAATCGGTGGAATGGCGCGTAATTCATGGTGGGTCAGAACTGCTCAGAGCTTCGTCGTCCGTCGGCGATAGAATCGCGTGTTGGGCGGAGTGGCAAAGGAATCTTCCCAACGTACCGAGGCTCCGATCGGAGTGATGGACGGTACCAGGGTCCAGGGACCCATGAGGCTTGCGGCCGACTCCAAGTCGATCCGGGCCTCGTTTAAGCGCTTGGTCACCACCGGGAGTTCAAAGACGAGGCTGGGTACGACGCCAGAGCCCGGATGGTATTTGAACAGGGGGCGGCTGGATGGATCGCGAGGGTTGGTTCCGCTGAGGAATTCCGCGATATTGGGTTCACCATCGTGATCGGGGTCCGCCTCCGGCTGAACCTCGTCGTTGGGAACGCCACCGGGCCACTGGGCCTGTGCCCATTGTTGCCAGAGTGGCGGGGGCGGTGGAACGACCGGAAGTGGTTCGACAGCGAAGAGAATGGGTACGGATTCTCCCAGGAGAAAGGTCTCGGAACCCAATGGGCGGGCGCTGGGTTGGAAGACTAATTCATAGAGTCCGGCCGTGGTGAACCCGAGGTTGTAATGGTCGTGTCCATTTATCAGCGGTTCGATCCGGTCATCGGCATCGAGGCCGTCCTTCGAATTAATGCGGAGCGTCACTGCGCCACCCGAATCGGCCTGCCAGAGGAACACAGAACCGGGTCCGTGGACTTCCTTCAATTGCAAGCGCAGCCGCCCATCGAAGCGATCTCTGGGGAATCCCTCTGACGAAAAGCCGAGGAATAGAAGGGCTGGATCCTGACTTTGGGGAAGGACCCAGAGTGAGGATCCTTCGGGGCCGAACGTCTCGAAACCCGCCGGGATGGCCAGCTTGGCTTGTTCTGAGACCACGAGCACCGTGTTGGTGGCCGGGTAGTTAATGCCATGATCCCCGTCGCGAACTTGGACGGTGATCGGCGTATCGGTATCGGCCCGGAACACCATGCGGATATCGACGTGCTGTCGGGTGAACGCAATGCGGTTGGTCAGAGACAAGACTGGGTCCGAAGCCCAGGTCACGGGCGCTGCCAAGAGACAAGCCCAGTAGGTGATCTGGTAGGCGATCTGGTAGACTGCCTGGCGCGGCGGCCATGAGAATGGGTTGCAAAAGAGGTGCATGGATATGGAACCCATCGGGCAGAAAATTGTAGCCGGCGATTTCGAGGAATCCAGCGATGGAGATCAATCGGGGGGCCGGGCGATATTTTCTCCCCGATCCACGCGGGCTTTCAAGAGCGTCGCCGAGACGGAGGAAACGTGACCACACGCCATGAGCTGGTTGGCTCGACCGCCATCATGTCGGGGTGACGCCGGCCCATTGCCATGTCGGTCGGGTTGGATATCCGCCAAGACCGCGTCCCAACCGCCTTGGACCCAATTCCGGGAATGGGTGTGGTCGCTGGAGAGGCTGGGTTCCTTGTCGGTGGCCACCTCAAAGAGGGTGATGGTGTCGGTCGGATTCCTCAGTGTGTCCATCCGCCGGAAGGATTCGGTGACCCCACCAAAGGGGTTGATCAGATCCACCATCACGTATTCGTTGGGGATGTAACTGGCCGCTTGGTTGGTCAGGCGGGCCTTGCGCAGGGGATCTGAGGGACAGGCCCGGATGGCATCCACATTTCCCACGTAAGGTCGCAGCGTGAAGATCCAGGATCGATTGGTGGCAGAGGTTCCGTGGGTCGTTTCTGGGAAATATCCGCCGTGGTCATCGGCGTACATTTGAATTGCTAGCCCCAATTGGTGCAGTCCCGACATGCAAGAGGCGGCTCGCGCCTTCGACTGTGCCTTCGCCAAGGCAGGCAATAACAAGCCCGCCAAGACCGCGATGATGGCAATAACCACCAACAGTTCGATCAGCGTGAAGGCTCGACGGGCGTTCTTGGAACTCAGGAGTTGCAAACCGATTGCAATTAAACAACCCATCGCCCCCCATCGCAAACAAAAACCCCACACACCTGCTCAACCCATCAATAGAGTGACAGGTTCAAAGTGAGGGCAGCGGCGGGGGATGGTTAGTTTTGGCGGTGTTCCCCGTGGGTCGGGGATTGTCGCAACCGATCAATAGAGTGACAGGTTCGAAGTTGGGCTAAGGCCAGTTCATCCGGCCGACTCTGCAACAGAGGGGCATGCTGGGGACGGCATGCTGGGGACAGGCTGCGGGGAGCGGGTGAGGCAGGCCGTGGGGGCAGGCTCCGCGGGACCAAGCCTGCGCTCGCAGGAAGGCTCGGGGAGGGTTTGGGTTTTCGCGCTGCGCGCGATGGGAGGGTTTGTTCGCCTTCAATGCTTGCTTCGGCTCGGTCCCGCTACCGCCGGGTGGCTTTGGGGACTGGCATGCAATAGAGTGACAGGTTCACAGTTAGATAAAGTGACAGGTTCAAAGTTTAGTCGGAACAGTGGAGGGCGGGGTGTTCGGGCTTCCGGTGGGGGCTGGGGATGGTTAGTTTTGGCCGGGTTCCCCGTGGGTCGGGGATTCTCGACGCGTTCCATGAGCCAACTTCCTTCACCCTCCCGCCGTTTCATTACCACTGCCGAAGCCCTGAAAGAGGATTTCAAAGGGCGTACCAACTATTGGTTGTGTCGGCCGGAGATCGCCGATGCCAAGGACCTTCAGTTGTGTCGGGCGGTGTTGCCGGCCGGGGAAGGCCATCCGTTCCATACCCATCCTGAGTTGGAGGAAATTATTTACGTGTTGGAGGGCCAGGTGGAGCAGTGGGTGGAGACCGAGAAACGCATGCTCCAACCCGGCGAGGTGGCCCATATTCCGGCCGGGGTGGTCCATGCCACTTTCAATCCCACCGGTGCCGATGCGGTGATCTTGGCTATCCTGTCGCCGTCCAAATCGCAGGGACCGTTCATGGTTGATGTCAGTGGTGAGGAACCGTGGAAGTCGCTGCGAACGAAGGCCTAATCGGGAACCCATCCGTTGAAGGGGGGGCTGGCCGGATCTCCTTCCGCAAGAGCGTGGTTGCGCTCTCGTTATCAGCCTCAGCCTGGCCCAGCCTCAGCCCGGCCTGATCTTCGCTGCCGCCTCGTCCAGCGAACCAATCATCTGCGCCATCACTTTCCTCCCCGGTGAAATCGCTCCGTTTAGCAGGGGCAATTTTCGAGGTGGATTCGGGGCGGTGGGCGAAGAGCTAAGGGGTTGCTCAAAAACCCGGATGCTTCGATGTCGTGGCGCCAAGAGCGGATGTCGTCGAGGGACTTCTGGAGGTCGAGTCGCTGGTGGACGGTGGGGTAGCGTTGGAGGTTGGTCGCGGCCAAATTGAAAAGAGCCACCGCGGGTCGGAGGCGGCCTTTCTGCAGGTGGACGAACGCGCCCGCCCATTGGATCAAGCCCTTGTAGAAGGCGTAGTTTTCACCGGTCTTCCCTCCGGCCAACCAGAGTTCTTCGAGCACATCATGGGCTTCGAAGTAGAATCCCCGGTTGAAGCAGTGGAAGAAGCCGGCGTAGTGCCGGGGCAGTCCGTCCGGGTTTGGGTCGTCGGGCAGGTCGGCCAGCAGTTCGGCAATGCGGGGGCTTTTGTGGCTCACGATAGAAATTTAGGGGGCCACGGTCAGGGGACCATTGAACCGGGTCAGTGAGAGGACCTCGGTCCGGGCATGATGCGGGCCGTGCCGGACTCCGCGGGGGCTTTGCAGGATTGAACCCGGACCATAGGTCTGCTCGTCCTCCACCCATTCCCCGGAAATCACACAAACCCACTCATCGGCCGCCGGATGACTGTGGGCGGGCACGGTGATGCCCGAGTGGAATTTACGCAGAACAGTCACGCCTCCAGTTTCCGGATGTCGCTCGAGAATAGCCAATTCAACGCCCGGATACGGGCCGGGAATCCAGGTCATTGCTTCGAGAGTTTGTGCGCTAGGGAACATGCCGGGGCACCTTGGAGTCCTTTGGCCGGAGTGCCAAGCGCCGGCCCCGCCGACTTCTTTTGGTTGAGCCGCCCCGACGCGACGATTTCTTCTTGGCTCGATGCTTTCCAAGAGGGCCGTCCAGACCGACGATGGCTCATCCAGTTGAGCCTCGGATGAATCCGGTCCTGAAGAAGCCCATTCCACGATTCAGTGAGTCGCTGACCCGCCGGCGCCGATCTGCCTGGTTGGATGTCTGGGCGGCTCGGGGCATCACCGTGGTGGCGGCCGGGGTGGGGTTGGCCACGGTTCTGGTGTTCCTTTTTATTTGCGTCGAGGCCTGGCCGGCGCTGGTGGGGCAGGTTGCTGAGGGGCCCACGAATACGGCGATCGCGTCGGGTGACTTGGATCGAGTTCCTGATGAATCCTTGCAGCGCTTTTTGGGGCTCAGCCCGTCGGAGTTTGCCTCTAAGACTCGGGAACAACTCCGACTGCTGGCGGAGGTTCGTGCGGAAACCTTGGCCGAGGAACGTGGAGAGGAGCAGGGGCAGGGAGGGGCTTCGGTCCGTTCCACCGATTGGCAACACCTGATTTTGCCCCACGCCTGGAAGGGGTACGAAACCCCGGTGTACCTCTGGCAACCTTCCGGAGCAGGACCCCGGTTCAACCTGATTCCGCTGTGGTGGGGAACCTTCAAGGTAACCGTGATTGCTTTGGCGGTGGGTGTGCCTCTGGCGATCGCGGCCGCTCTCTATGTGTCTCAGGTTGCCACCGTTCGGTGGCGCGTGTGGCTCAAGCCGGTCATCGAACTCATTGCAGGAGTTCCCACGGTGGTCATGGGTTTTCTGGCTTTGGGAATTCTGGCTCCAGTTTTCCAGCGGGTCGTCGGAGTTCCGTTTTTGCTCAATGGAATGGTCGCTGGGGTGGCGGTGGGTGTGGCCATTGTACCGGTAGTTTTTTCACTGTCTGAGGACGCTCTGAGTGCGGTGCCGCGAGATTGGGTCCGGGGAGCGTTGGCTCTGGGAGCCACTCCATGGGAAGCGGTTTGCCGCGTGGTATTACCGGCGGCGGCCCCCGGTATTCGTGTCGCGGTGTTGCTGGGAGCGGCTCAGGCCTTGGGAGAAACGATGATCGTGATGATGGTGAGCGGCAATGCGCCCACCCTTGGTTGGAGCGTGTGGGATCCGGTTCGAACCGTGCCGGTGACGCTGGCAATTGAGTTGGGCGAGGCGGCACGGGGCGGGCCCCATTACCGAGTGTTGTTCCTGATGGGGTTCTTGTTGTTGGTTTTGAGCGTGGTGCTCCAGGGGGTGGCGCGGGGCATCCGCACTCGACAGGCGCGACTCCGAGGGGAGGCAGTAGCATGATCCGACGAATCCCCGCGTGGTTGTTTCCTCGCCTGACCGGCGCTGTCGCTTGGGCACTGGCCGGTTTGGTGTTGAGTCTTATTCTGGGGATTTCCCTCATGGCTTGGCCGCACCTGTCGTGGGCGGCGTTGGTGGGGCCAGAGGGCCGTGCTTCGAATCCCTTGGATCCTCGGAGTGTCCACTTGGCTCCGCTTTTGGTAGGGACGGCTGCGCGCACGTTCCTCATGTCGTTGGCCGTGATTCCCATGGGCATTCTCACGGCCGTGTACTTGGCTGAGTACGCGCCGTCGGGATCGCGAGCAGCCGGCCTGCTGCGATGGCTCGTCCAAGTATTGGCCGGCGTTCCCAGTGTGATCTTTGGACTGTTTGGCCTCGGGTTCTTCGTCGGCGTCGTGGGCGGAGGATTGGATCGTTGGACGGGCGATCTCGCATCCCCCGTTTGGGGACGTCCGGCCTTGTTGTGGGCCTCACTCACCATGGCGTTGATGACCTTGCCGGTGGTGGTCGTGGCCACCGAGGAAGCCTTGCGCTCGGTGTCTGTGGATCTCCGTGTCGCGGCCATCGCATTGGGCGCCACCCGCCTGCAAGTGTTGCTGCGGATCCTGCTTCCCAATGCTCTGCCGGGAATGGCGACGGGAGTGATTCTGGCCATTGGACGGGCATCCGGTGAGGTTGTGCCGCTGCTCTTCACCGGAGCCGCAGTCGCCACTCAGGGTTCGCTGGCTTTGAATGAGCGGTTCATGGACCTGGCGTACCAGGTCTTTGTCTTATCCACCCAGTCCCCGGATCCTCAAGCCAGTCGCCCTCTGCTGCTGGCCAGCGTCTGGGCTCTCGTCTTCCTGTCCTTATTGTTGAATGCTGGCGCAGCGATCCTCCGATCTCGGGCCACCCCGGCAGCGCCAGATCGCCTTTGACACCGTGACCTCCGAGGCTTCCAAGAACCCTGTTTGCATCGAAATCCAGAGCCTGTCCCTCTGGTATGGACCGACCCAAGCTCTGCGGTCGGTGTCACTGATCGTCCCGGAGCGACAGGTCACCGCGCTCATTGGACCAAGTGGTTGTGGGAAGTCGTCCTTGTTGCGATGCCTTAACCGGATGAATGACCTCATCCCCGGGGTTCGTGTGAGCGGGGGCTGCCGGGTGGGCGGAGTGGATGTTCAGGATCCCCAGGTCGACGTGACACAGCTCCGTCGGCGGGTGGGGATGATTTTTCAGAAATCCAACCCGTTCCCGCAGTCGGTCTTCGACAACGTGGCCTTCGGTCTGCGGATTGGCGGATGTTCGGGTTCTGAGCTGGAGGGGCGGGTCGCATCGGCGCTGCGGCGCGCCGCGTTGTGGGATGAAGTCCGAGACCGCCTGGGCGAGAACGCGCTCCGGCTCTCCGGGGGGCAGCAGCAACGCTTGTGCATCGCGCGGGCAGGGGCCGTCGAACCGGAGGTGCTGCTCATGGATGAGCCGGCCAGTGCTCTGGACCCGGTCTCGGTGGGTCGGATTGAGGATCTCATCCGCGAACTGCGCGAGGACTACACCATCCTCATGGTCACTCATCACATGCAGCAGGCCGCGCGTTTATCCGACCAGACGGCCTTTCTCCATCAGGGTGAGCTGGTTGAGGTGGATCGGACTGATCGAATTTTTTCCCAGCCCCGAGACCCTCGCACCGAAGACTATGTGACGGGTCGCTTTAGTTAAGGGCGTCGATCCGTGAAGCGAATCGTCGAATCCAGGGTTTCCAAAAGAGACTTCCCTCGGCCCAATACTCTCCAGTGACATCGTTGGAGGCAGAGATCACACAGCTCAAGGACCAGTTGCTCCGCATGGCAGGGATGGCGGAAAATCTGGTCGTTCGCGCCGTCCGGGCCCTTGTGGATCGGGACGATGACTTGGCTCGCAGTGTGACCGCCGGGGACGAGCCGTTGGACGAGTTGGAGAAAGCGTTGGATGCCGCATCAATTGTGCTGCTGACCAAGGCTCCGTTGGCGGGGCAGCTGCGCCTGATCACCGTGGTAATTAAGATCACCGGGGATTTGGAGCGCATCGGCGATGAATCCACCACCATTGCGCGACGCGCCCTGGAGTTAGGTCGCGAGCCGCAGCTCAAGCCCTATCAGGACATTCCAAAGATGTCCCACATGGCCACCGAGATGTTGAGGGACGCCCTCGACGCCTTCGTGCATGGCGACACCGCTAAGGCCCGAGCCGTGATTCCCCGTGATAAAGCCGTCGATGCGTTGAATCGGTCGCTGCATCAGGAGTTGACCCAGTTCATGATTCAGGATCCCTCGAATATCGGTCGATGCCTGCACCTCATGACCATTAGCAAAGCCCTCGAGAGGATCGCTGATCACGCCAAGAATATCGCCGAAGAGGCGGTGTACCTCTATGAAGCACGGGATATTCGGCATGCTGCATTCGCGGGGCCTTTGGATCTCTGAGCTTTTACTGAACGAGGTCTTAGGATCGGGGATTCTTGCAGGATTTTCTTCTGCAAGAGCTGGGTCGATCGCTTGTTGCGGACCTCAACCGGATTTACCCCTCGCTCACGCCGAGTGTTGCCAAAGAATTTGTCCGGCAATCACTCCTCTCCCCACCGCTGCGTTCTTTCTGAGCCGGTTCTGGAGTGGGCGGTCTGGGTGCGGTGGTCAGTGCGGTGTCCTGTCCCTATGCTGGCAACGCTGTCATCGGAACGCGGGCCCTGACGTGACTTCAGTCGGGGCTTTTTGCTGTTCACGGTGGGCGTTTATCCATGGCAAACGTGATTCTCGTCGGCGCTCAATGGGGCGACGAAGGCAAAGGCAAGATCATCGACGTCCTCACCGAGCAATCGGACGTGGTCGTCCGCACTCAGGGTGGCAATAACGCGGGCCACACGGTCTTCGTGGGCAAGGACAAGTACGTCTTGCACCTGATCCCCAGTGGGATCCTCCGCTCGAACAAGGTGTGCGTGATCGGCAATGGCGTGGTCATGGACCCCGTGGGTTTGGTCAAAGAACTCGATGGATTGGCCAAGCTGGGTGTTTCGGTGACGCCCGCCAATTTCCGCATCTCCGAGACCGCGCATGTGGTGTTCCCGTGGCACCGCGAACTCGACGGCGCCCGTGAGGCCCAGAAGGGGGACAACAAGATTGGTACCACCAAGCGTGGCATTGGCCCGACCTACGGCGACAAGGTGGCCCGTGTGGGATTCCGAGTGTTGGATTTGGTCAATCGGGAGCGTTTCCCCGCCAAGCTGCGCGAGCGGTTGGATGAGAACAATGTGCTCATTCAGTCCCTCGGAGGGACCCCGCTCAATTACGATCAGGTGCTCGCCGAATACACGGCCGCGGCCGATCGGTTGCGCCCGTTCGTCACCAACACGGTGGTGTTTCTCCATGAGGTGTCCCAACGGGCCGGCAACATCCTCTTCGAGGGAGCCCAAGGCACATTCCTAGACATTGACCACGGCACCTATCCCTTTGTGACGTCGTCGAACACGACTTCGGGCGGTGCTTGCACGGGTTCCGGAGTTCCTCCGAACCGGATGGACAAGGTGATCGGCGTGCTCAAGGCCTACACCACCCGCGTGGGTGGCGGACCGTTGCCGACCGAGAGTGCCGAGGTGAGCGATCTCCTGCACGGCATGGGGCGCGAGTTTGGTTCTACGACCGGCCGAGCCCGTCGTTGCGGATGGTTCGACGCGGTGGCCACCCGCCACGCGACCATGGTCAACGGCATCGACGAACTGGCCATCACCAACATTGATGGTCTGGATTCTTTGAAGACGTTGCAGGTCTGCGTTGCCTACCGGGCCGACGGTCAGACCCTGCGCCATTTTCCGGCCGACCATGAGGTGCTGGCTCGCTGTGAGCCGGTGTACGAAACCTTCCCTGGCTGGCAGACCTCGACCGAAGAGATCACCCGTTGGGAAGACCTTCCGGTCAACTGCCGCAATTACCTGCTGGCCATTTCCCAGATGACGGGCGCTCGCCTAACCATCGCCAGCGTGGGTCCCGCCCGGGCGCAGACCATGTTCCTTTGAGGTTGCTCGTGAGCGCCGAGCCCAAGCTGTCCGCGGCGGCACAACTGAATTTGCCGACCCATGTGGCTGTGATCATGGATGGCAATGGGCGGTGGGCCAAGCAACGCGGGTTGCCGCGGGTGGAAGGGCACCGCAATGGCGTGGAATCGGTCCGAACCATTGTCCGGGCTGCCGGTGAAGTGGGCATCAAGTACCTGACGCTCTACGCGTTCTCAGTCGAGAACTGGAACCGGCCGAAGGATGAGGTGGATACGCTCATGAAGTATCTGGCTCGCTTCCTGAAGAACGAGATTGGGGAGCTCAATCGCAACAACGTCCGCCTAGAGGCCATTGGGCAAATTTGGCGTCTGCCCGAGGCTGTGCAAGAGCAGTTGGCCAAGACCCGGGCCGCCTTGGCTAAGAACAATGGTCTGACGTTGATTCTGGCCCTGAGCTACGGCGGGCGGACTGAGTTGATCGAGGCCACGCGGGCCATCGCCGAGAAGGTGAAAACGGGCGCCCTCGATCCGGCGGAAATCAACGAGCGCGTTATTTCCGAGCACCTCTACACCCGCCATTGGCCCGATCCCGATTTAATGATCCGCACCAGTGGCGAGATGCGCATTAGCAACTTCTTGCTGTGGCAGTTGAGCTATGCGGAGTTCGTCATTACGCAAACTTTGTGGCCGGAGTTTCGCAAAGCCCACCTGTGCGAGGCGTTGGAAGAATACGCCCGACGGCACCGCCGTTTTGGCAGTGTTTGAGACTTGGCTGTGTGTGAGCCCTCTTGGTTGGGCAGAAAATCACCGTCCCGTGCG
>JAPLUH010000489.1 GCA_026397675.1 Verrucomicrobiota bacterium | reverse complement strand
AGATTTACCCGGCCTTCGATGAGAAGCGTCAGCCCTACGTACAAATCGACTGGGTGGGGGCTTGGACCGCGGCTGCGGGTGCAACGATTTATGACGGCGGCGCCTGGCCAGCCAAGTGGTCAGCCAATGAGCGGTATTCGTTCTTCATGAGTGAGGCCACCCGCCAGCTCTTCCACCACGAGTTCCTGGATCCGAAGGGCGCGACTTATCAGGGCCGCAAAGAAGACGGCCGCAAGCAGACCGAGTTCCTCGCCAGCACCGACTATTGGTTCCGACCCATCCACAGCCGCGTAGGCCCTGACGGGGCCATCTACGTGGTTGATCTCTACAATCAAATCGCCGTCCACAACGACACCCGGGGTCCGGGTCACGGCGCCCGCAATGCGGCCTCTCGCCCGGATCGGGATCACCACTTCACCCGCATTTGGCGCATCCAGCACAAGGATGCCAAGACGCTGCCAACTGCGAAGTTTGACCGCAACGACGTGGAGACCCTGGTCACTGCCCTGAATCATCCGAATGGTTGGGTTCGTTCGACGGCCAATCGCCTCCTGGTTGAGCAGCCCGCCGTGTTGGAATCGGCATTGCCCGGTTTGGGGCAGCTCATCGGCGATACCTCGGCCCCGGCTGAATCCCGCATCCAAGCCTTGTGGCTTTACCGCGTGGCGGCCTCCAACGGGCCCGTGCCTTGGAACGATGCGGCCGCCGCCTCGGTCATGAACGATTCGTCCCCCTGGGTTCGCAAGAATGCCATTCGGGTTGCTACCGAGTTGGTGGCTAACCCAGCCAATCTCCGCTCCAAGGATTCCGATCCGCTGAAGACGACGGAGAAAGCGGTTATCGAGCGCTTGAGCGACCCCGATGGCCGCGTACGCATTAACGCCCTGATGGCGGCGGGTTCTCTGCCGGCGTCGCGTGCCTTGGCCGATGCCGTGGTGGCCGCCTGGCCCAACCTCAAGGATCGTTGGCTGGAGTCCGCCGCGGTTGGTGCCGCCGACAAGGATCCGCTGCTCTTCCTCGAGGCGGTCTTTGCAGCCCAAGATCCGGCCTTCGTCGTTGGATATGTGCCGCACCTGGCCCGGATGGTTGCCAATCGACGGGATGCCGCGCTGGCCGGACGCATGGTGCAATTGCTCGCGCGCCAACCGGCCGCCACCGATGGCCTTAAGGCGGCCGCCCTCGAAGCGTTGTCGGCTGCGCTCGATGCTCGTCTGCAACCGGAGTTGGATGCGGCCAATTTGGGAGCCCTCAAGTCTCTTCTGGCCTCGGGTCGCACCGCCGGTTCGGTGTTGCCCTTGGTGGCTCGCTGGAAGGCAGCCTCGGCCTTGGCTGCCGAACTCAAGCCCGCCATCCAGGCCGCCTCGGCCCAGATCGGGGACGCCGCGTTGTCGGATGCCTCTCGCGGCCAGATCGCCGCCAATTTAATTGGTGTCCGCAATATCGATCCGTCGGTGATCCCGGCCGTCGCTTCTCTGGTGACCCCGGCCGTGAGTCCGGCGCTCCAGAAATCGCTCATCGAGGCCCTGGGTTCCGCCCCCGAAGGTGGCATGGCTCTGGTCCAACGAT
>JAPLUH010000532.1 GCA_026397675.1 Verrucomicrobiota bacterium | reverse complement strand
AGATGTCGATGGCGATCAGGCTGACGATGAGGAAGGCTCCACCCAGGAGCTTGATCACAAAGCGCTGCGGAACCCCAGCCACCAGCATCATGACCAGAGTGATGGGCAGAAATACGAGGGATGAACCCAGATCGGGCTGTTTGAGGATGAGGCCCAGTGGCAGGAGCGTGAGCATGAGGGCCTTGAGGAAGACGCTGGGCGAGCGGAGCTCCGACGGGGGGCGCGCTAAAAAGTTAGCCATGGCGAACAGGAAGGTCAGTTTGGCCAATTCGCTCGGCTGAAATTGGATCGGGCCGAGATCTAGCCACCGCCGCGCGCCATTGCGAGAGGTGCCTAGAATATGGACTGCCAATAGCAGGGCGATGGACACCCAGTAGCCGACCATGGCCCACCGTGCCATTCGGCTGTAGTCCACCAGACTGAGTCCGAGAACTACGAAGAGACCCATGCCAAAGGCAATCACCTGGCGGGTGGCCGTCCATAGGTACCACGGGACACCGCGCGTTATCTCGGTGCCGCCGGTGGTGCTGAAGATGAACATCGCACTAATGATCATCAGACCCAACACCGAGAGCCAAAGGGGCCACAAGATGTCTGCCTCGGCACGGCGATTCTGGAGGGAGAGCGGGGTCATGGGTTCAAGGGCGCAGAATTCAGTGCGATCGGCCGGCCAGACCCCGCATCCCGCGCGCGCAAATGTTCGTAAATCTTCTGGGCTACCGGGCCGCAGGTGCGACCTCCGGAAGCGCCACTTTCCACCATCACGACCACAGCATAGCGCGGGGACTCGAAGGGGGCGAAGCTGGCGAACCAGGTCACCTTGTCCTTCACGCCGTTGCCCTTGATCTCTGCCGTGCCGGTCTTGCCGCAGACTGTGTAATCGGCAACGCGGGCGCTGGTGCCTGTGCCTTCGGTGTCCAGGACGTCATCGCGCATGGCGGCTCGGATGCGGGCGAGGTGTTCGGGGCGGGTCTCCAAGCGGCTGCGTACCTGACCGGGGCGGATGGAGCTGGGCGCTTCTTCGCTGAGCGGATCACCCGATTCGAGGCGGTCGACCAGGCGGGGGTAATAGACCGTGCCGCCATTGGCCACCGCCGCGACCATCACGGCCAGCTGCAATGGGGTGACCGTGACCTCTTGGCCGATGCTGAAGTTGGCGAGTCGTCCTTGGGGCCAGCGCTCGGCCCGAGCCTCGGCAGGTTCAGGCATCCAACCGGACCGCTCTTCGGTGGGGCGCAGTTGGATGCGTGTCTGTTCTCCGAAGTGGAATCGGTGGGCCGTCGCGAGCAGGCGGTCGTAGCCGGCGTCGAGTCCTAGCTGGATGAAGTAGGCGTTGGAGGATCGAATGAAAGCGCGACGAAAGTCGTAGGGACCCGGTGGTGCGGTGTCCTCGATTTTGATGTTCCCGCGGTTGTAGAGACCCTTGCCCGGTTTGGAGGGGTTGGCCTCCACTATTTGCACTCGATCGGGGTCCAACCCATTCTCTAAGGCCGCCAAGGCAGTCACAATTTTGAAGGTGGAACCTGGAGAATAAGCGCCGTCGGTGGCCCGGTTCATCAGGGGCGTCCGCTTCGGGACATCGTAGTAGTTGGTCCACCGGGCCCGGCTGATGCCATCGATCCACTCGCCTGGATCGAAGCTTGGGGCGCTTGCTACGGCCAAGACATCCCCATTGCGCACGTCCAGCACGACCACTGCACCCCGCTCCTCGCCGCTCACTGCAGACAGCGCTGACTCGGTTGCCTTCTGGACCTCGATGTCGAGGGTGGTGATCAGGTTCTGTCCGGGCACTGGCGCAGTGGTCATGGTCTCTCCCACTCGATATCCATCGCTGTTAACGAGGATACTCTTGGAGCCCGAAGTGCCTCGGAGGGCGGTGTCGAAGGCGGCTTCTAGGCCGGCAGCCCCTCGATAATCCCGCAGGCGGTAGTCGAAGGATTCGCCTTCCTCGCCTTCGAAATCATCCGCGCGAACCAGATACCCCAGTGTGTGTGCGGCCATGGGTCCATGCGGATAATGGCGGACAGCCTGCAGCTCGATGCTAATTCCCCGGATGGACCAGGATTGCTCGGTCAGAAGTGAGACCTGCTGTGGAGTCAGTTTCTTGAGCACAGCCAGCGGCAGGGCTCGACTGTTGGCCCAGTGACGGTGCAGCTCCGATTCGGTCAGTGTCAGTGGTAGTCCGACCTTGTTGGCCACCCGGGAGACCACATTGCTGAGGACATTGTAGCGGGCCTGCCTCCAGAGGAGGTTGTTCTCCTCGGGACGAATTAGGACCCGAGGCCGATCATGGCGGAGTTTTGACATCATCCGCTGCCAGAGTCCGGGCGATGGAGTATTGGTGCCTCCGCGTGCTGCCATGACCTCGCGGCGCAGTAGGCCGTATTCTCGGGTGAAGTCTCGGCTCAGAGTCTCGAGATACACGTCCAAGCGGTAACGGGGGACGTTTCCTACGCATTCACGCCCCTGCCGGTCGAGGATGCGACCCCGGAGGGCCGGAACCCGCACCGACTGAAAACTCTGGGTTTGCAAGGACTGCTCAAAGCGATGGTGGCCGAAGATTTGCACCCGCAGGAGCCCGATGAGCAACACCAGCAGGCCTGCACCCACCACGCCAGCCATCCATCTCAATGGCCGCTCTCCCTTGTTGAACTGGTCGAAGATCAGCATGGTTCAACGGGGGCGAAATTGGCGACCACGGACGGTTTCTCGATCAGCCCGGAAGCTGGAGGTGGTCAGTGGGCGGTAGTCGAAGCTCCGGTGGAGCAAATCGAATATCCGGAAGAGGACTGGGCATGCGATGCCGTTGAGTAATCCTAACAGTAGGAGTTGGATGAAAGTGAAGCCGCCGGTCACGGGTTGGGATCCGGTGAGAGAAAGCACTCCCAGGGTCAGGAGAGGCACACCGGCCCCGGCTCCCAGCCCGATCCAGAACTGAGCAAAACCCTGATCGCGGAGGATGAGGTGGCGCTGCAGTTGCAGGGTGAACCCCAACAGAAACAAGGGCATGACACTCATGCCCAGCGGTGAGGCGGACAGGGAGTCCGCCCAAAGACCACTCAGGACGGCTAGGGAAACGGTAATCCCAAAGCCATGGGTCAACGCTGCATAGCAAATGAGCGCTGGACTCAGTGCCATCGGGACGGTGAGCCATTGCCGCAGCCCTGAGAATTGGGTCTGAGCGAAGACCGACAGCCACGTCACCAAGAAGAGAATGATTAGGGTGAAGCGGTTCATGGCTGCAGCACCCACACTTCTTCGAGTCGGTTGAGATTGGCTGCCAGACGGACTCGGGCGGTGGTGAACACGTTGCCATCCTCGTTCCGGGTATCGACAATGATCCCGACCGGGAGACCCGCCGGAAAGACCCCGCCCAAACCGCTGGTGAGCACCACTTGGCCGGCCATAATTCCTGGGCAATTCTGCAGCAAGGTCATTTCCACCAACCCGCCATCGCCTGAAAGGGTTTGCCCCGGTTTGATAATCCCAAGATCGCGGGTCTCCTTGACCACGACCGCCACCCCGCATTCGGCATCACCGACCAGGGCCACCTGGGAATGACTCAGGCCTGCCTGACTGACTCGGCCGACGAGGCCTGCGCCGCTCATCACCACTTGGTCGGGTTTCAGGTTGTCCCGGGATCCCAGATTGACTTGCACCGTGCGCCACCAGGTCGTTGGGTCTCGTCCCACCACTCGCGCTAGTTTGAGGTGCCAGGGGCCGCGTGGAGCCGCTCCGATGGCGATTCGTAGTCGATGATTCTCTGCCAGAGCATCAGCCCCCTGTAGAGCCGAGACCCGGAGTTCGGCGTTCTCGCGTTCTAGGCGCAAGACGTTGTCAATCAACGTGGAGCGGGGGAGGACTTGATAACCAGCCCGATCGAGCAGGTCATCTGCGGCGGCCCGAATGCCGAAGAGAGGCAGAAACGATGCGCCGATAGACGACTTGACCTGCGTCTGGAGAGAGACAGGCAAGTTCAGTAGGCTCAGCGTGAGGAGTCCTACGCCGGCTAATACAAGGTAATGGGTCCGCTTCAGCACGTTCGATCCGGTAACGGACGAACGAACCCCGGGGAGATCAGGTAGTCGTGGAAGAAGCGACTCTTCGGAGGAAGGAAAGTTCCTGCAGCACACGTCCGGTGCCCGTGGCCACGGCGCTCAACGGATCGTCGGCGATGTGGACCGGAAGACCGGTTTCTTGAGAGACCAAGCGGTCGATATTGCGCAACAGCGCTCCACCGCCGGCCATCATGATACCCTTGTCCACCAAGTCAGCGGACAATTCTGGGGGGCATCGTTCCAATGTGATGCGGACAGACTCCAAAATACTCGAGAGCGGTTCTTGCAGGGCGGCCCTAATTTCTTCGGACCGGATGAGGACCGTCTTGGGGAGGCCCGCACTGAGGTCGCGGCCCTTCACCTCCATGGTCAATTCCTGGTCCAGCGGAAACGCCGACCCGACACGGATCTTGATCTCCTCGGCGGTACGTTCGCCGATCATTAAATTGTGAGCGCGCTTCATGTGCGCGACGATCGTTTCGTCAAATTCGTCGCCGCCCACGCGGACGCTGCGACTGAAGACGATGCCTGCCAACGAGATGATCGCGATCTCGCAGGTGCCACCGCCGATGTCGACGCTCATGTTGCCTGTGGGTTCGTGCACCGGCAGGCCTACTCCGATGGCCGAAGCCATGGGTTGCTCGATGAGGTACACTTCGCGGGCTCCGGCGTGGGTTGCAGAGTCCTTTACGGCCCGTTTTTCGACCTCGGTGATGCCTGAAGGGACCGCTACGACCACTCGCGGCATGATGAGTTTGCGGTGGTGTACCTTTTGAATGAAGTGCCGAAGCATCGCCTCGGTGATTTCAAAGTCGGCGATGACGCCGTCCTTCATGGGGCGGATAGCGACAATGTTGCCGGGGGTTCGGCCGAGCATGCGCTTGGCCTCTTCGCCCACAGCGAGAACATTGGTTGTCCCGGCTTGAATGGCCACCACTGAGGGTTCGCGCAAGACGATCCCCTGATCCCTCACATAGACGAGGGAGTTGGCGGTTCCGAGGTCGATTCCGATATCGTTCGAGAAGAGACCTTTGATCTGCGCAAACATTGAGAAGCCTTTTGGACGAATCCGGAGGATGGGTGGAGGACCACCGCCCGGTCAAGGTAAATGGGAAATTGACCTCGGCGGGATCTGGTTTTGATCGGCCGTGGCTTGGATCGGACGGAAGTGTTGAGCGGATTCTGAACTCGGGTTTATTCCCCGACTCTCTAAAGGTGACTGATCGGAATCATGGTAAACAGTTTAGCGGCTTCCAATGAATGCAGCGGTTTCGGGAAGAAACAACTGTGATTGGGGGCTGAAGATATCCAGCCATGCCGACTCCTAAACCATTTCGGACCAGTTTTTTAGCAAGTTTCCGGTCAAAATGATTGAGTCAGCGACCCTCGGTCATTGCCGAGGGGAGGCCAGACTCCCAAGACTTGGGGGTATTCCAAGGGCGCCCGATGAGCTCGTCTTCCGTTCTGCAGCCAGAAAGGAGCGTGAGCACGATTCCAAGCAAGGCGACCTCTCTCCACCTCTGAGTGAGTGACTTCATGGACGGATCAGTACAGCACCTGATCACCGGCGGCAACTGCGACATCCCCCTGTTTCCAGGTCGGAAGCACATTGGCGACGCAGCGATTGGCCTCCACGGTGACGATCTTGACCTTACCTACCAGCTTGTCACCTCGGCGAACCATCAGCAGGCCACCTTCTAACGCACCATGCTGAGAGCCGACATTGAGAACCACGAATTCCCACTTCGGATCCACTGCCAGAACAGATCCCTTGAGGCCGGGCATGGCTACAACTCGGTTTTCGTCCTCGTACTTGGAAAGCTTGTTCTTCAGCGAGGCAACGTTGCGCTGCAAAATGGATTTTTCGTCGGACAGTACGCCGGTCAACTCTTTTGAGGCCTTCAATTCGACCTTCATGGCGAGAATCTGATCAGGATTGAGGCCGGTACCGCTCCACCGGGCCAACTGCTCTTGGGCGGCGTTCTTGTCGGCCAGAGTCTTGTTGTAATCGGCGAAGTATTTGTCAGCGCGGGCCTGTTGAGTCGCTGCCGTCGAGGTGGCTGCTTCTAAATCCTTCTGAGTGGCAGCGAGCTCTGAGCTTTTCTTGTCGGCCGTTGCTGTGGCTACTTTGGCCTTCTTTTCAGCCTCGGTCTTGGCGGCTTCTGAAGCGGCGAGGTTGGTCTGGAGGTCGGTGCGCTCCTGAACCAAACCTTCGATCTTGGGTTTGGTGACGGTGAAGCTCAGCGCCAAGCTTCCGATGGCAGCCAGTACGGCAAGGATAAGGGCGACTCGGTACATGTGAGAGAGTTGTTGTGCGGACACTAGGTTGGCGCTTGGAAAACTGTCAACGGCCGTGGCGGTCAACCGGACGATTTTGTCGCGTTGCCTGTGGTTGGGGTTGTTGGAGGTGTTTTTTGCTTGTTCTCAAACAAAATCGCTTGCGCCGATTGGAAAGCGGGTTTTCCGTAACCCACAATCCCCTTGTCAAATAAATGTGACCGGGATGTTTCAGACCAACCAACCTATGTCGTACCACAACTATCGCCAGTTCCGGGGCACAGTTCTCCGGAGTGCCATCACGGTCGGGCTCGGATCCCATTTAATGGCTGTGCCCGCTCTTTGGGCCCAGAACGCTGAGCCTGCGGCCAAGACCCTCGAGTCTACGGTCGTCACCGGATCCCTCCTTTCGGGAGCCGAGGCGGAAGGATCTTTATCTGTCACTGCCATCGACATGGCCTCACCGGTCAATGGTGGGTTCGCCAATTTGAGCGATGTATTTCGTCTCAAGCTGCCCCAGATGGGCGGCACCGGAAACCTCAACGAGGGTTACGGCAATGGCGGTTCGGGACAGTCCTTCGTCGGTCTTCGTGGACTTCCGGGCAATGCGACACTGCTGCTGGTGGACGGTCGTCGTACCTCGACTTCCGACCTGAATATGATTCCCCAGGCGGCCATCGAGAGCATCGAAGTGCTCAATGATGGCGCGGGTGCCATCTACGGTACGGATGCCGTTGCGGGCGTGGTGAACATTAAGCTCAAGAAGAACTTCCAGGGCACCCAGTTCAGCGCGTTCTACGGGAATACGATGGACAAGGACATCTCCCAGCGCCGGTTCCAGGTCAACTTCGGCACCTCCAATGAGAAGACCCGTGCGTTCTTCTCCGCGGAGTACAATTCTGCCAATGACCTGCTGAGCATCGACCGCGATCGCAGTTTCCCGGCCGGTAGCAATGTCTCGGGCACTTCCAACCCGGGCCTGTTCTTCAACAAGCGCAGCTTCGGCACGCATTCAGTTACCAGCGCATCTGGAGACGTGCTGAACGTGGCCAATGGCATCGCCTTGCGTTGGACCCCGGCCTTCTCAAATACCCGAGGCCTGACCAATGCCTCGCAGGTTCCGACCTTCACGGGTCCAGTGCCGGCTTCGGTGAGCGTGGGTGGACTCCAATTCCCCATCGTAGTGGCTGGAAACAAGTTCGATCCCAGCGCCTATGTAGACACTTCCAAGGCGACGGCCGCGTCACAAGTCACCGCCGCCCGCACCGCAGCCGAGGCCGCCTTGCGAGGCGTTCTGCCGGTGGGTGCCCAGTTGCGCTACGGTGGCAACGAGAGCCTGGTTCCGGGAACCAGCGCTGGCTTCCCCTACGGTTACTACACCACGGCGTATCGTCCGCACGATCGCTATGGCTTCGACACCTCGGTGGCTCACCAACTCTTCGGAGAGCACCTCGAGGTCTTCGCGGACGCCTACTACATGAGCAACAAGTCGTCGTACACCCTGGCCCCGGGTCCTCTGGGCGGGTACACGATGTCTTCGGGCAACCACTGGTGGCAGCAGGTCTTCCCTGGCAGCCCCGCTAGCGACAAATTCAACATCACCTATCGCCCGGTCGAAAACGGTCCCCGCATTTACAACGACTTGTACCAGAGCATTCATACCGTGGCCGGCCTCCGTGGCCGCATCGGTGAATCCACCTGGAACTGGGAAACGGCCTTCCTGTACGACCGCACCCAGAACGACACCGTCATCAACGGCGGCGTGCTGACCGATAAATATCAGGCGGCTCTGAATTCCGGTGACGCATCGTCCGCGTTCAATCCGTTCGGTTATACTCCGATCAATGGCACCTCGGCGGTGAATTCAGCGGACGTCCTCAACGGATTCAAAGGTTCGGCCACCCAGCAGAACGCTTGGGTTACCCAGCAGTTCGACGGTTTGGTTCGTGGCGAAGTGTTCGACTTGCCCGGTGGGGCCATCCAAGCCTCCCTCGGTGCCCAGACCCGTCGTGACTCGATCGATATCGCCCCGGACTTCGCTCTTCAGAATGGCTCGGTGGCTCCGTTCAATACGGCCGTCCAGTGGGCTGCCGGCCGCCAGACCGACGCTGTGTATAGCGAGGTTCAGGTACCCATCTTTGGTAACGATCTCAAGTTCACCGGGATGGAATCCTTCACCGTGGGCACTGCGGTCCGTTATGAGCAGTTTTCCGATGCGGGTGACACCGGTGCTAAGCCGCGCGTGAACTTCCGTTGGCAGCCGATCGAGAAGCAGGTGGTGATCCGCGGATCTTACGGTCAGGGTTTCATCGCTCCGTCACTGGCTTCGATTTATCAGCCGGCGGGTGGTCAGGATTTTCCTGAGGTTTACAATCCGATCACTCAGATCCGAACCCAGCCCCAGAATGGCGTTCTCGCCGTCAACAACCCCAACTTGAAGCCCGAACAGGCCGAGAATTGGCTCATTGGAGCGAAGTTCTCCCCGAACTTTCTCAAGGGTTTCACCGTGGGTCTTGACTACTACAAGATCACTCAGACGGGCATTCCGTTCTCGAGCGAGCAGTACATTGTTAACCAATGGGCCATGAACGGTGGCTCCGGCAATGCCAAGAACCCCTATGGGGCTTCTGCGACTCCGAGCGCGGCCAATCCCCTGGGTGCCCAGGTAGCCGTGGATCCGACGACCGGCGATATCGACCAGATTCGCAACGTGGGTCCGATCAACACGGGGACCCGTTCGACCGACGGTCTCGACTTGTCGATGACCCAGGAGATCGAGACCTCAATGGGTAAGTTCTTCCTGGCTGGCAATGCCACCAAGGTGCTGTCCATGAACATGGAGAATTTCCCAGGTTCGGCTCCGATCGATTACCTTGGAAGTTTCTGGGCCTCCGGTGCAGCCATGTCCGATGTGGGGTTTCCCGAATACCGCGCCACGGCATCGGTGGCCTGGGAGTACGAGCGGTATTATGCTGCCGTCGCCTGGAACTTCACCTCTGCCTATCGTGAAGATCAGAGCGGACAAAACTACGAGACGATTGATGGGAACACTCCTGACACCCGTTCGGGTCGTGACTACAACACGATCGACCTTCGCACGCGGTACACCATCCCGAAGGTGGAAGCCAACCTCAGCTTTGGTATCAACAATGTGTTCGACGAGCGCCCGCCGGCTGTCTTCTCGGCCTTCGAGAGTAACGTTGCTCGTCAGTTCGCCGACTTGCGCGGCCGTTTCTACTACATCGAGTTGAGCAAGAAGTTCTAAACCACTGCGCCACCGCGCGCTGGGTCAACAGCGAGACAGGGCCGGCCTCATCCCAGAGGTCGGCCTTTTTGCATCTAGTCGCTTCCACCCAAGGGACAGGCTCTTTCCAAGGGACAGGCTCCTTTCAAGGGACAGGCTCCTTTCAAGGACAGGCTCCCTTGCAAGCTTGAACCCGCAGCGGAGGACCGGGACATTGCCCGAATGCAATGGAGCGTCCGCGATTTGGCCCGTCACATCGATCACACCCTACTCAAGCCGGAGGCGCGGGCGGCGGATGTTGCAAAACTGTGCGCCGAGGCTCTGGAACACCAGTTCTGGGGTGTCTGTGTCCACGGGGGGCGGGTGGCTCAGGCCGCTGCGTTGTTGGAGGGTTCGGACGTGAAGGTGGCGGCGGTGGTCGGATTCCCTCTCGGTGCCATGGACGGTGATTCCAAGCGGTATGAGACCGAGGTGGCCATTGATCTCGGGGCTCAGGAAATTGATATGGTTCTAAATATCGGTCGACTCAAGGACGGGGATGACCGCGCTGTGTTTCGGGAAATTCGGGATGTGGTGGAGGCTGCTCAGGGTGTTTGGGTGAAGGTCATCCTCGAGACGTGTCTGCTCTCAGAAGAAGAAAAACTTCGTGCCTGCTCCCTCAGCGTCGAGGCAGGAGCCCGTTTCGTGAAGACTTCCACCGGATTTGGTTCCGGCGGGGCTACTGTCGAGGACATCCGCCTCATGCGGCAGGCTGTGGGTTCTGCTTTGGGCGTCAAGGCCAGTGGCGGTATCCGGGACACGGCCATGGCCTTGGCGATGCTGGAAGCCGGAGCCACTCGGCTAGGCACCAGTGCCGGTGTGGCCATCTTAAGTGGACACGCCGCTGCGGTCGGGGAGTACTGACTGAGCCTTTGGAGGGTGCTCAGACCTTGCGGGTTAACCCAACTCCCTGCCGGAGGAGGGCCTGGGCATCTTCGTCGGTTTTGGCCTCGGCGTAGATCCGGAGGATGGGTTCGGTCCCAGAACCGCGCAGCATTAACCAGGATCCGTCCTGAGCGATGAACTTGACTCCGTCGTAGGCCTTTACCGTGGCGAGCTTCGACTTCAGCAGGCGGGACGGAGGGTGTTCTGAGCAGAAGCTCATGAGTGCTGAACGCTTCTCCAGCGGGAAAGTAGTGTCGATGCGAGCATATCGGTGCGGCCCGAAGTCCTTTTCCAATTCGCGGAGGAGGACTTTTAGGGATTTGCGCTCCATGGCCAGCATTTCCAATAGAACGAGTCCGGCGGCGATACCGTCGCGTTCCGGGATGTGGCCCGGGAAACCAATGCCCCCGCTCTCCTCGAATCCGAGAAGAACTCCGCCTTTGAGGATTTCGCTGGCGATGTATTTGAAGCCCACGCCCGTCTCGATGAGTTCAAGACCCAGTTCCGCGCACATGCGATCCACCATGGAGGTCGTGGTCAGTGCCTTGACCACCTTTCCGGTCATGCCCCGATTTTTGACGTAGTGCCGGAGCAGAAGGCAGATAATCTGGTGGGTGGTGAGTGGTGCTCCATTTCCCATCAATCCGCCCACTCGGTCGGCGTCACCATCGGTGACCAAGCAAAGGTCGTGGGGGTGTTTCTGAAGGAAGGGAATCGACCGTATATAATTCCTGGCAATGGGTTCGGGATTAATGCCTGGGAAGCCGGGGTTGTGCTCGGCATTAAGGGTGGTCACCCGGCAGGTGGTGCCGGCCAAGAGTTCATCGAAGCAACCAGCGCCCACCCCGTGCAGGGCCTCATGCGCGAATTTTAACCCGGATGCGGCGATCAGGGGGAAATCGACCAGTTTCTTCAGGGCGGCATAGTGGGCCCCACGGATGTCTCGGACTGAAACCAAACGCGACCGCACAGCCTGAGTCAGAGGGATGGAGCGGATCGGGTTTCGGTCGAGAAGTCCTTCCACTGCCTTGCAGGTGGTCGGTTCAGCTGAGCCTCCATACCAAGCCTTGAGCTTAAATCCGTTGAAGGCAGCCGGATTGTGGCTGGCCGTTAGCATCACGCCACCAATAGCCTTCTGGCGTTTCACCTCGAAGGACACGCTGGGCGTGGGAGTTGGGCGGTCGGTCAGTGTGACAGTGAAGCCATTACCGGCCAATACCTCGGCCACTCGGGCTGCAAATTCTGGGGAAAGAAAGCGCCGGTCATAGCCAACGACCGCTCGGTTACCGTGGACGCCAGGAACCGGGTTGGCCCTCCAATAATCTGCCGTTGCCTGGGCCACGCGGTCCAGGTTGGTAAAGGTAAAGTCTTCAGCGATGATGGCTCGCCAACCATCGGTCCCAAAATGAATGGCTCCCATAGCTTGTTGAGCCATGGGAGCCTAAATCGCTACCTGAATCCAGCGTTAAGCAGCCACTGCGTCGTCGATGTTTGCTGTGAGTGTCGCAAAGCTTCCGCGCAGGGGGCGTGTTTTTCGGGCGATGTTCCGTGTGTGCGCATAGACGGTGTTCACCGACAAACCGAGTTGATCGGCAATATCTTGGCAGGAGACACCGGCACCTCGCATGGAGGCGATGTTTCGCTCCCGGTCGGAGAGCGGGTAAATGCTCTTGAGAGGAGAGGGAGCGCTCTCGACGAGAACGTCTCGCGAAAGGCCAATCCGACCATCGAGCAGGGCCTCGATCGCCAAGGAGATGCGCCGCGACTCCGCGTAGGCGACGGGCGTACCGCTCTCGATGGTGTTCTGGATTTCCACCCAGTTGGAGATGGTTTCGAGTGGGATGAAGAGTGTTTTCCGCGGCCATTGAACGGCCGCCAGCATCCGGAAAACAGGAACGCCCAGAGCTCCGTTGCCAAAAATGCGAAGGATAGCTCCGTCACCCTTGCCTTGAAGAATGAGGTCCACGGCCTGTTCGGCGGAATCAGCCTCGTGCACGTTGAGTCCTTGAGCGTGGCACAGTTCCGTCAGAAAAGTCCGAACCTTCGGATCCTGATCGGCCACAATAGTCTGGAGAACGCGGCCAGGGCTGCTGGGGTCGTCGCCCACGGGCTTGATTTGCTCCAAGGTAGCCCGCATGGAGGCCTGCTTTTCCAGATCATTGGTGGCAGGTGCTTCCAATCGGTACAGGCACCCCTTCTGGGAGAGCAGATATTGGCCGATGCGTCCCACCAGTGGGGCGGTCAGCAACATCTTGCCTCGCTCGCTCCGAGCTGGGTCCGTGGCATAGCCTTTGAGACGGAGGCCCGCCTTGGATTCGATGAGTGTCCAGTTGTAGAGGCGGACAGTGGCTTCCGAAGAAGTGTCAGGAGATCTTGCAGAGCGATACATGAAGAATTTAGGGTTTTATAATTAAAAGTAATCAAAAATAAGTCAAATGCTATCTACTCAAGAGCATGGGGTCTGCATTTAGAATCTTCATGGCCCAACGAGTGAACCCGCTAGCAACCGGTCTTCGTTGGTAAGCATCCGATATCGATTTCAGGGTGCTGAAGCGGTCTTTGGCGCTAATTCCTGTGAGTCCTGCCGCCACGTTAATTTCGGTTTCCAGCAAGGAAATCCAGCGGGTGGACAGAAGAAGACGGACCAACCACCGACGACTCACCGGGTACATATCGAGCAGGCACTGCCGCTCCAAGGGATGTTCCTCCAAAAACCACCGGAGATATATGGATTGACCCTTGAGGTCCTTTCCGAGGTTGATTGAAGCGCTGTGCATGAGGATTAAAGTTTATTCTCATCAGACCGTCTGGATCGCTTTGGCTGCGCCCGATACGATGAGATGAAGTTGGATACGAGTAAGAAATTACCCAACAAAACCCTATAACGGAAGATCCACAAAAGTAGTAGCGCCCCTTGGAGGTTTCATTGTCATTTCCGTTTGGAATGGTTGAATTTGGGGTTCAGGTTATGATTTGAGGCGTTGGCAGGCTCAGATTGAATGTTTTGATGTATTCTTTTGTGGACATCCCGATCGCGGGTCGGGTGAACTCAAGGTCTTGGAGGGCGCTTAGAGTCGGAGGAGACACGAGACTGCGTGTTCTCGTGGGTCTGAGCCATCCGGTCGGAAAACGAATGAACCACCCATGGCCGTATTTCCGAAAACGTGCGGCTCAGCATCCGCACTCTCAGGCGGTCTCCTATGGCTTGAGCGCTCCGCGCACCGGGTGCGGCTCTAGTTCACTAATACTAATTTTGCGAGGCTCTCTTCTATCGCTCTTTTTGTGCCTGGTTTTGTCGGGCCCCTGTCAGGCCGAGTCGGTGGCAGCAGTTCTAATGGAGCGTCCGGTATCCAAGCCCTTTCTGAATTCCCATTGGAGCGAGCGCGATGGTCTTCCGGGTGGATCCATTCTGGACTTGGATCAATCACCCGATGGGTTGTTGTGGGTGGTTACCCGATTTGGACTCCGCGCGTTTGATGGAGCCCGGTTCTTTGTTCCGGAGGGGCTCGAAAGTCTGAGCGATCAACCGGTTCGGCGGGTCTTTTTTGATGGCAATGGCCAAATATGGATCCAAGGCCAGGGGTCCGCATACTGCCTCAAGCCTCACCCCGTTAGTGGCTATCAGAAGGAAGAACTTTCAGCGAGCGATGTGGTGAAGGACGGCAAGAATTGGGTGTGGTGGCAGTACGGCTCGGTTATTCGGGGTCGGTTGGGAGGTCTGGAGGCAGTGTTGCCGCCGGGGCCTGTCCCGGATAGAAAACCTCTCAAAATGATACCGGCCTTGTGGGGCGCTCGCGAGGGAGGGGTCTACCAAGTCGATGATCGGGGAAATCTTTGGCGAGGAACGCTGCAAGGATGGAACATTATTCCCGGAGCCCTTCCGCCCGACGCCCGTGTCCGCTGGTGTGAGGTTTTCGAGGATCGGCAGCAGCGAATATGGATGTCCATCCTGACCCAGTCGGGAGAGGCGCTATTGGTTCACCGCACTGGCCAACAGTGGCGGACGGTATTTCCATCCAAGGCTGCGAAAGTTCCATTGGCACACTGCTTCCATGAGACCTTGCGTGGGGAACTATTAATTGGGGCCGAGTACGGGTTGCTGTATCGATTCACGAATATCCGGTCCGATCCACAGTTGTTTCGGATTGTCACCCACCCGGAGCCCATTCGGGCTATCCATGAGGATACCTTGGGCAATTGGTGGGTAGGAACGGAGGAGTCAGGGCTTCGGCTGATTTGTCGGGATTCTAATCTTCTGCTGACCCCAACGGAAGCAACCACGGACAAGAAAATCGACGTGGTTGAAAATTTGCAGGCTCAGGCTATCGGCAAACGGGAGGCGTTTCACATACAGAGTATCGCTTTGGATTCCCGAGATCGGTTGTGGGCTGCAGCCGGGGCACACGGTTTGTTTGTCCGGGAAGGGAACCATCTCAGCGCTCTCTCTCAGGCGCCGGCAGTCCTCCAAGGCGGAACCTATGTCAATGCTCTGGCACCTTCACCCCGGGGGATGGTGGTGGGAGGCGGCAACCTTTTGATGCTTATCGATGGCGAGGGGAGGTGTGTCTCCGGTCACGACCATTCGGGGAGGGTGGGAGCTGCTTCGGTAAAAGCTCTCGCCGTGGATAGCTCCGGCGGAATCTGGGCGGGTACCGATTTAGGAGAACTACTGCACTTGCTCCCGAATGCCACCCAACCCGAGATCATTCCCGTGGGAAACCCGGTCTTTGATTTGGCGGTCCAAACAAACCGGTTATGGGTTATCGCAGGAGATCAATTGCGCTGCTGGGATCGTGGGCATTGGGAACCGGTGCCTCTGGAGTTGGAAACGGTGCGGAGTCCCCAGTCGTTGTTTGTGGACCGTCAGGGCCGATTGACGGTCGTTGGAAGCTCTGAAGTAGCCATATGGAGTGGGCGAAAAGTTGCCTATCTCGGCCCCAAACAGGGTGTTTTTCCCCGCGTGCACTCGAAGGTCTTTGAGGATCTCCAGTCCAACCTCTGGTTGGCGACGGATGACGGAATCTTGGAGTTGAATTCGGCGTGGATCGATCGGGCGTTGGCCGCGGACCGTGGGAATTCGCAGTCAACAGACACGTTGGAGGCCGTGGGGCGTGTGATCGGGTTCTCTCTCTTGTCGGAGATCCAACTCAACTCGAAACGCAGCGCCGCCCCGTGGGTCCTGCCTTCCGGAGAAGTGGCGTTACCCTCCAACAAAGGTGTGTTGCTGGTGCGACAGGACGGATGGGATGCTGGTGAGCAACTCCCCGTTGTTCAAAACTTAGAGATCCCTACCGGCTTGGGCAGGACTTTCAACGACTCTCATGAAAAGAACGTTGTTTGCATTCCGGAAGGGTACGATTCGCTGGTGAGCCTCCGAAGAAATCTGACGGCCACGTTGCAACCGCCGTTAGTTCGCTACTCCATCTTGGAAGACAATCATTCCTGGATTCAATTAGGCGTGGTGGACTCTTTTCGCCTCGTCGCACCTTCGAAAAAACAGTTCTCCCTGCGCATTCAGAATAAACTGCCCGGAGGGACGTGGAGTCCAACCCATACGACTCGGGTGGAGGTGGATCAATCCGCCAATATTCCCGCTGCATGGAGGGTGAGCATCTTGGGCTCATTCCTTGTGTTTTGGGCACTGATGGCATGGCAATCGTATCGATCCAGTCTCCAACGGCGGCAGATCCAACTTCGGGCTTTGGAAGGAATGCAGAGCGATCGAGTTCGTATCTCTCGGAGTTTGCACGATGATTTAGGCAATCGATTGAGCGAGATCCAATTGCTGACCGAGCAAGTGATCTTCAATATGGAACAGCAAAAGCGGGCAAATCCGACGATCGATCGCATTTGTTCCCGGTCGGTGGAGGCGACGGAGGCGCTCGACAATCTGGTATGGCTTTTGCGCGACGTGTCGGAACAGGCTGTCGACCTAGGTAAACATATCGAGCGATTGGCCCGCAATTATCTCAACGTCTGTTCGGTAGGTTTGGATTTCAAAATTCTGGGCGAACACGACGCTGAGATCGGTGGATGGGTTCGGCAGTTGCTTATTGCTGCAACTCAAGAGTTGACCCGAAATGCCGTTCGGCACGGCGGGGCGACCCAGGTTGGAATCGAATTGAGGGTCAGCGCGGATTGGATTTGTTACCAAATCAATGACAATGGCGGAGGGTTCGATGTCAAATCAGCGCTCGCGTTGGACCGTGGTCTGCACAATTTGTTGAGCAGGGTGAGAGATGTGGGTGGCACGGTTTCCGTGGTTTCCCAGCCCGCCCATTCGGTCATCATTATCCGAGTACCTCGAGTGGCCCGATGAAAGACTCCAAGACTGAGCCAGTGAAGATTCCGGAGCATCCCGAAATGCTCTGGGACAAGCCGCGGATCAAGGTAGCCATGGTGGAGGATTCCTCCGGTTTTGGTGAAATGCTCGCCGCATGCCTGGGGCATCAACCTGAGTTCGAGTTTCAGGGCGGGGTTCGAACCGTTCAGGATGCGGTGAAACGACTGCCACTTTGGCAACCGAACATCGTCCTGCTGGACCTGGGGCTTCCCGATGGCACGGGTATCGATGTGCTTAGGGCGTTGACCCCGACGATGACTCAAAGTTCGTTCATCATCCTGACTGTTTTCGAGGATGATGCCACCATTCGCGAGGCGCTGAGTAGCGGCGCTGTGGGATACATGCTCAAACGCTCGGGTTGGCGGTCGATCGTTGAAGGGGTCAAACTGGCTGCCGGCGGCGGCTCACCGCTCGATGCCCAGATTGCCCGTCGCCTGCTCGAAGTCTGGCGATTTCGCGGGCCGCAGGAGCATCAGAAGTTTCAAGACTTGCCGGAGTTGACTGCCAAGGAGAACGAGTTGATGCGGCAGATGACTCTCACCGGCGACTCGGTGAAGCATGTTTCCGAAGCCATGGGACTGACTTATGCGACTGTTCGGACTTATATTCGACGAATATACGTCAAATTGGGGGTTCACAATCGTTCTCAGGCCGAGAGAAAACTCCTGAGTCTGAATCAGGATAAATCCCAACAAGCCTCCGAATTACCGCCGTCGGCCGATTGAGTAAAACACCCAAGATTTGGAGGGTATTATCTTGGGTGACTCGCGAGGTTTGGTGAACTC
>JAPLUH010000267.1 GCA_026397675.1 Verrucomicrobiota bacterium | reverse complement strand
TTGCCGGTACTGGTGGGGCGCCAGTTTTCGCGGCGATGGATTAACACGTCTACCGCTACGGCGCTAGCCACCGGACGCAGCGCGGCGCAGAGGCACCAGCGGGGAGGCAGGCAACACCCATCGCATCGTACCGTTCCTGCGAGGATCACGCTGCGGGCCATAGGCGACAGGATGCTTGGGAGGAGGGAAGTAGGGAAAAAGAAACCGCCGGACCTCCGAGATGGAGGGCCGGCGGTTTATCGAGCGGATACCTCTCGGTCAGTAGGCGGCCTGAGCGCCCTTGATCTGGCGCTTCTGCATCCAGGGCATCATCGCGCGGAGCTTGGCACCGGTCTTCTCGATCGGGTGCTTCTCGCCGGCGGCGAGCAGGGCGTTGTACTTCTTGTAGCCGCTCTTGTATTCGGCGACCCAGTCCTTGGCGAACTTGCCGGATTGAATGTCCTTCAGGGCAGCCTTCATGCGCTTCTTGACCGAAGCGTCGATGATCTTCGGACCAACGCTCACGTCGCCCCATTTGGCTGTCTCGGAGATCGAGAAGCGCATACCGGCGATGCCCGCCTCGTTCATGAGGTCTACGATGAGCTTCAGCTCATGGAGACACTCGAAGTAGGCCATCTCGGGCGAATAACCGGCTTCGACGAGCACTTCGAATCCGGCTTGGACGAGGGCGCTAGCGCCGCCGCAGAGCACTGTCTGCTCACCGAACAAGTCGGTCTCGGTCTCTTCCTTGAAGGTGGTCTCGATGACGCCGGCGCGGGTGCCGCCGATACCCTTGGCCCAAGCCAAAGCGATCTTCTTCGCGTTGCGGCCGGGGTTCTGGTAAATGGCGATCAGGCTGGGGACGCCCTTGCCCTCGGTGTATTGACGACGAACGATGTGGCCTGGGCCCTTCGGGGCGACGAGGATTACGTTCACGTCCTTCGGGGGGACGACGGTCTTGAAATGGATCGCGAAGCCGTGGCTGAAGAGCAGCGTCTTGCCCGGGGTCAGGTTGGGAGCGATGTCCTTCTCGTAGGCAGCCGCCTGCTTGGTGTCCGGCAGCGCGATCATGATAATGTCGGCGCGCTTGACTGCCTCGGCGCTGGCGAGCACTTCAAAGCCCTTTTCCCGGGCTACTTTGATCGACTTAGATCCCTCGTAGAGACCGATGATGACGTTGCATCCGGACTCCTTGAGGTTGAGCGCGTGGGCGTGGCCTTGGGAGCCGAAGCCGAGCACAGCGAGGGTTTTGCCTTTGAAGACGCTCAGGTCGGCGTCCTTGTCGGTGTACACTTTAGCCATAAATACGAGATCGAAGGGCCGATCATGGCCATATTTCGCGCCGAGACAAGAAGATCAGTGTGCCGAATGGCTCTTCGAGGCGTGTTTTTGATAAATTCCAACAGTTTCAGATCGCCTCAGGTTGATGGCGAGAGCTCGGGACCGGTGCAGCGGTCACCGTTCCGCGGTCAGCGTCGGCCGTCGTACCAGAGGTGGCAGGCCTGCTTGTTGGTGAGAGTGGCCTTCGGTCGTAGAGTTGCGGAAAGGATCAGGCGGCCAATTTCGAGCGGCGTGTAAAGCTTGAGCTTCCGGGCCGAGGTGAGCAGCGGCGTCTGGGAGAGAATGACGATGCGCCGATTCGAAGCCCTGGCCAAGGGCCTCAGGCGGTGGGTGAAATCGATTTCTTCGGCGGCATAAAATTGCCCACTGAATCCGCCGATTTGCCGGAAGGCGGCCGCCTCGACGAAGATGAAGGAACCGGCCATGAGACCTCGAAGCCGACTGACCGTGTTCCAAAACGCAGTGCCAATGCGCCCCCGAAGGTCGTCGCTGTCCATGCGGACGGTGGCTCCACCCGCCAGAACCCGGCCCGATTGAATCGCTTCAATCAGGGCATTGAAGAGTTCGATGGACGGCTGCGAGTCGGCATCGATGAACAGCAGCCAGTCGCCGGTCGCCACGGAGGCTCCCGCATTGCGGGCGCGGGCGATCATGTTCACGGGCTCAAAGACGACCCGAGCCCCGTGCTTCTGGGCGATGTGCGCGGTGGCATCCGTGGAGTTGTTGTCGCAGACGATAACCTCAGAGGTCCATTGCACCCGATCAAAGGCTCGCCGGGCTGCATGAACAGCGGCTAGCGAGGTCGGCAAGAGGCGCGCTTCGTTGAAGGCGGGCAAGATGATCGAAATCGTCACGACGAGGGAAGACAGGCGGAGGAGTCTGTTGCCGCTGCAAGTTGGGGTGTGTGGTTCTCTTGGTTCTCGAGTTCCCACCCGGGGCCAGTTTCCGTATCTAGCGATGTGGATTGCCCGCGTGCCAACCGGCGTTCAGCAAGAAAGCCAATCATGGCCGCGTTGTCGGTGCAGAACGCCGGCTCCGCGATGCGTAGTTCGAGATGCCGCTTCTGGGCAGCCTGTTGCAAATCTCGGCGCAACCCCCGATTGCAGGCGACCCCTCCGCTGGCGGTGATGCAACGGACACCGATCTTGGTGGCGGCGGCGATGAGTTTGGTGGTGAGAGTGTCCACGATGGCTGCGCGGATTCCGGCGCACAGGTCGCGGAGGTCTTGGGGAGAATCGGCCAGGCCAGGGTTCTTCTCGAGGAAGACCCGAACGCTGGTTTTGAGACCGCTGAAACTAAAGTGGTGATTGGGTTCGTGGCGCAGCGGTCGCGGAAACTCAAAGCGATCGGCCCTGCCCTCTTCGGCCAAGCGGTCCAGCACCGGGCCCCCGGGATAGGGGAGGCCGAGGAGTTTTGCGGCCTTATCGAAGCATTCGCCCGCGGCATCGTCGAGGGTGCCACCGAGAATCACCTGATCGAGTTCGGCTCGGACATGAACCAGCAGGGTGTGTCCGCCCGATGCAATGAGTGAGACATGCGGCGGGATCGGGGTGCTATGAAACTGGGCCGGCTTTCCGGAGATCCATGGGGAGTACAGATGGGCTTCGTGGTGGTGGATGCCGATCACTGGCAACCCGCGTGCTGTGGCCAATGACTGGGCGGCCGTCCATCCGGCCATTAGGGCCGCGGGCAGTCCAGGTCCTCGGGTGGCGGCCACGGCGGTGAGGTCGGTCATGGAAATTCCCGCCGTTTCCAAGGCCTGACGCACAACCGGGATTAGGTTGCGGAGGTGTTCTCGGGTGGCCAGTTCTGGAACCACCCCACCGTATTCGGAGTGGAGGCGGACCTGGGAGGCCACGATGTTGGACAGCAGTCGTCCGTTCTGGACCACGGCAGCACTGGTTTCGTCACAGGACGATTCGATGGCGAGATCCATTTTTTTGAAGACAATCATTCCGGCCATCCCCACGGGGATGCTAATTCCGGATTAAGGGGCGGCGGGTGCGGCAGGCTTGGAATTCGGTGCGGTCGCCTCGGCTCTCGGGGACTTGGCACCCGGACGTTTGGCTAAGAGTCGCACCCCCTTGAGCAAGTCGATGGCTCGCTCGAGTTG
>JAPLUH010000078.1 GCA_026397675.1 Verrucomicrobiota bacterium | reverse complement strand
CTCGGGAAGCCCTCCGGTCGTCGCGGGGGTTAGCAACACAGTGGTCGCCTTCCGTGCGGTGACGGGCAAGGCAGCCCCCTCAGGCTTGGTGCCCCTCTTCGCCGCAGAGACCCACGGGCGAATCGAGTTGCGTCGAATCCCGGGCAAGGGACAGGAGAGTTTCAGCGACCCCGTCTTTTTCGCCTGGCCGCCGCGCAGGGACTCGGAGGCTGGCAAGATCTCAGGTCGATGGGAGGCGTTGGCCATTCGTGAAGACCGCTCGCGTCATCGCTTCGCCTTGGAACTCGCGGTCGATGGCCAACGCGTTTCAGCGCGCTTTGATCCCGACACCGATTATCGCTTCGCCCATTTGACCGAGGGACGCTTGGAGCGCGGCCGCTTGGACCTGCAGGTTGCCTACCTCAACGACCACTACCGCCTGTTGGTCGAACGACGGAAGGATCGATGGGTCGGCTCTTGGAGGTTGGCAGACGATTCGGCGACCGGCCCGCTGGAACTGTGGAGGGAGGCCCCTTCGACAAAGACTCCGCCCCGACGCGGGGTCATTGCCTTGCACGAATGCCGAAAGGCCGGAAGCCCCGAACGGATTTACCGGCTGGCCGATGATCCGTTGCCGCCAGGGTGGCAGCGGGTGTCTCCGCCGCTCTGCGAGGTGTGGAGACCCGCCAAAGGATCCCGGACTGAGCCTCGTTGAGAATGGCTAAGAACGGTTGAGATTCGCTGAGCTGCGTTAATTTCCACAGCCTTGTGAGGTGGCGCTCACTCCACGATCAGCTCGCCGCGCATGAGTCGCCAATGGCCAGGGAAGGTGCACAGGAACGGATACCGTCCCGGAGTCTTCGGAGCCGTGAACTTCAATTCGGCGCGGCCCTTGGGGTTCACCAGCGGCGTGACCTGGAGCACCTTGGGTGACACCGGCAAGTAGCCTTTGGCCATGCCCTGCGGGTCGGCAGCCAGCCGGTCGGCTAGGGCTCCGATTTCGTCGGCGGATCCTGCGTCCACCAGCACCAGATTGTGTGTCATGAGGTCGGGGTTTTCGAAGACCAGTCGTACCGAGGAACCGGCGGCCACGCGCAGTTCGCGGGGCACGAATCGCAAGCCGGCTGCCGCCTGAACCCGCAAGGTGGGGCCGGAGCTACGTTCAGTCGCCTCCCAAGCCTGAGCGAATTGCCCCAAGGTCGCGGCGACGTCAGCGAGGCGGACTCGGGCCAAGGGAGCTCCGAGCGGATCGTAAAGGAAGACGGCGGGAGGACGCCCGCCGAGATTGCGGAAGGAAACCTCGATGCAGTTGAGGCCTGGTTGCAGCTCAAGCTGGACCTGCTGTTCGCTGCTCCATTGTGAATCGTGCGAGAGCAGTTGTACTCCGTTGACTGTGATGTCGAGGAAGCCGTGTTTGACCGACAGGGTCGCCGGTTGGGAGACCTCGCTGCGGAGGAAGGTCCGGTAGAGTCCGGCTCCAGTTCGGGCCGTGTCGGTGGCCTCGGCGTCCCAGACGCGCGGTTCCGAATTACCCTGAGCACCGAGCCACTGCCAGTGGCGCAGCCGAGTGCCGGGGGCGACCTCTAGAACGGGCACACTGCGGCCGCGGGCCGGTCGGGTGCCATGGCGGAGGTCGGCGACCATGCGCTTCACCTCGGTATGGATCTCCGGAAGGCCTTCGAGCGCTCGCTCGACCTCGGGCATGGCCGGGCGCAGGTGGGCCACCGCGTCCACCACTTCCATTTGCACTCGCGGGTGCGGATCGGCCGCCGCGGTGTGCAGCAGGTCGGCCACTCCGATGAGCCGGTCGGCTTGGTAGCGGGTCAATCGCACGGCGGCAGCCCGGTGTGAGTGCGATTGGGCCATGCGCAGTTGGTCCAGCCAAGTCGGGCGGACCTCGCCGAAACTCTCGGCCACGAAAACCGCCTCGAGCAGTGCCTGCCCGTCGTTGGCATGGGCAGCAGCCCAGCGGTCCAGCGCCTTCAGGGCGGTGGGGCCGCGGCGGCGCAGTTCGAGACGGACGTGCTTGCGGACAAGGTCCTGCCGGTGGGTGAGGAGATCCAACAGGGCGGGGAGTTTGGCTCCCTCGATTTTTGGCCATTCGGTAGCCAGCGGGCGGGAGGTGTTGCGGATACGCCAGATGCGGCCCTTCACGTGGTTCCAGCGCACGTCGCGCATGGGGTGTTGGGCATGACCGATGATGGCACTGGCGAAGTCGGAGACATAGAGAGCCCCATCCATACCGAACTCCACGTCCACGGGGCGGAAGGCCGCATTCTTGGAGGAAACCAAGTCGAGGCGTCCGTTGCCGCGGACCATGCCTTGGCTGAAGTCGAACCGGGTAAGCGACACCACGTAAGGCCCGATGCAGGCAGCGGAGGCCATGCCTTGCTGGTATTCGTCGGGAAAGTTTGGGCTCGAGATGCTGGCGGCGGCGCTGCCCTTGCCGTAGCCCACGGTCTGGGCATGGGCGAAGGGATGGTAAATGCCCAGGGGAGTCCAGGTCAGCGGCAGCCCGTCGAGAACCAGTCCGTCGCCGTACATTTGGAAGACGTTACCGGTGCGGTCGAAGGTTACCTTCCAGGGGTTCGGCGTGATGCTTTGCCATTCTGGCTCGATGCGCCCGGTGCGGGGATTCATTCGGTAGGTGGTCGAATCAACGCCGCGCACCGGGCCGAACGGGGTCTCAAATTGGGATCGGTGGAACACGCCGTCGCTGAACCAGACGGCTCCGGTGGGATCGGTGGCCATCATGCCACCGTGATGCGAGTCGGTGAGATCTAGGCCACGGAGATGCTCGGTCTTCCGGTCGGCGCGGCCGTCGCCATCGGTGTCTTGCAGGAGCCAGTGGCGGGATTGTTCGGAGACCAGCACTCCGTCGGCCGTGAAGGCGACTCCGTCGAGGGCATCGAACCCGGAGGCGAAGACGGTGAGCTTGTCGGCCTTGCCGTCCCGGTTGGTGTCTTCGAGCACCACGAGCTGATCTTCTTGGGGTTGGCCCGGCAGCGTGTGCGGGAAGCTGGGCATGGTGACTACCCAGAGACGGCCTCGGCCATCGAAGGCGATTTGCACCGGGGCGCGCAGCGCGGGAAATTGCTCCTCCGAAGCGAAGAGGTTCACGGCATATCCGGGGGCGACTTGGAATCCGGCCTGCATCTCGGCAGCCGATTTTACGATACCGATACTGTGGGTGGATCCACCGGAGGGCGGCACGGGCGGCGGGGCTAGGGCGATGAACGGGGCGTCGGCGAATCGGGCGCTTGGG
>JAPLUH010000007.1 GCA_026397675.1 Verrucomicrobiota bacterium | reverse complement strand
TTGGATCGGTTGTGCTGGCTGCGTCTTCGTCCGCAAGAGCTTCGTTGTTCACTCGTTACGGGCCTTCCAGTGGCCCGCGCCTCGCTCTCGCCTCGTCTTGCGAAAGAATCCGCCACGCCATCCCTTTCCTCCCAACTGAATCGTTCCGGCTAAGAAAAAGGGGGATGGATTGCTCCACCCCCCTTCCCACGAACTGAACCCTTCCTCAGCGCTTAATAGCGCGGAGGAATCGAGCGGAATCGGTACCCAGAGGTAGTGTGATCGGAGTGTTTGCTCCCGGCTGTAGCACCCACGGACCCATCAGGCTCGGAGCGACCTCAAGGACGAATCCGGCCGGCAGCGGTTGCGGATCGGAGGTGATCGTGAGCTGACCATTAGCCAAGGCCACCGAGATGCGCGGAGCCGTGGTGCTCGAACCGCCCACCGGCGGGGTCGGATCATCCTTCGGAGCCGGGTGCGAGATGACCGTGTAGAAGTTGACTTCCTTGGTGGAATTGGCTCCTTGATCCGGCTTGTTCTGCAAGTTGATCTCACCCTTAGCAGCCACAAGGATTTGCTGAGTGGTCATGGCGACACTCATGCCGACCGAGCGAATGCCACCCACCGGCGAAGTGTTGATGAAGGGCAGGAAGCTCGGCGTGAGCGGTTTGACCGTCTTGGTGGCCGCCTCGAATTCAAACACACGGGCAGCCACCTGCTGGGCTTCATAACCGTCGGGCTTGGAAACCCAGGCAACCGTGAAGCGGCCCAGACCGTCAGCGGCAACCACTGCGCGATCGGCATCAGCCCGGAAACCGCCCTCGCTCACATCGGCCAAGGCCGCGAGCGTGCGAGTGGTTCCATCCCAAATGGCCACGCGGATGGCCGAAGAGCCCACAACCCGACCCACGAGGAACACCCACGGTTGGTTGATGTGGCCACCCAGGCGGGTGCCATCTCCGCGACCCGCGTCGAAGTTCTCACCCGAGGTGGCCTGTGCCACCGGTTCGCCCTGAAGTTCGCCGGCATTGTTGTAGAAGTAGAATTTGCCCGCGACACGCACAGCAAAACCACCTTTGAAGGCGGCCACGTTGCCCCACAGATCGCCGTCGGCGACTTTGAAGGCTTCCTTCACTACCTTGCCATCGGCCGAGAAAATGGTCGCGGTGGCGCAGTTGCCGTCGGTGCGCAATTGGTTCGAGCGGTCTTCGACCACGGACACGAAATTGCCGTCACTGAGACACACCACATCGCCACCGAAGCGGGAGATTTGGTTGCCCGGAGCCGTGCCAGATGCGCGGCGGCCGTTGGCCGAATCCTGTGCCTTGCTCAGAGCGGTTTGTGTGAGCGCGGTCGGATCGAGCTTGAAGGTCTGCACCGTCCCGTAGCGACCATCACCCAGGCGATCGAAGCCACCGGTGAAGCGCTTGTCGCTGTTGAACCCTTCCACCACATGCGGGGAGGCCTCGATACCCGTAATGAAGTTCACGGCACCCGGTCGGGCATCACCCGCAACACGGCCCGGATTACCATTCTGCCGAGAAGCATTGATCGCCCCCTTGAACGGAACACCCGCGTCGTTGAAGAACGCTTCACCCAGCTTCATGGCGCCGCCCTTGGCCGGTTGCATCGCTACCACATAACGCTGCTCGGTGGTGCTGCCATCGGCAAAGGTATTGCCCTCGATGAGGAACGTGGAGGTGCCCACCACGGAAGCAAACGGCTCCCAGTTGCCCAGCGCATCCGCCGCCGGAACGATCATCGCGGTGTCAGAGACGATGCGCTTGAGGCCGGCCGACTCGATGCTGCCCGGACGCACCGGAATCACGAATTGGCGCAGCGCCACGACGCGCTTATCGGGATCACCGCTATTACGACTCTCCCAAACCACGGCGATGGAATCGTTGCGGAAGGCCACACGCGGATTCTTAGATTCCAAGGTCTCCGGAGCCGGAAGCTCCTTCTCGCTGACATAGAAGGTCTTGCCCAAGGCCTTGCCCGTGGCGTCAAACACACGGCCTAAGATGATCCGGCCATTGCCGACCGCACCGGCCGTTTCGTCGAAGACCACCGCAACGCGTCCGAGGGAATCCATGCCCACATCGCAGCGTCCCGGAGCCAAGAGCTCCATGTCATCGGCCACCGTCTTGCTCCAACGCAGCGTGCCATTGGCATTGAGGACCGTGAGCCAGACGTGGTTTTTGCCGGCGGCATCCTTACCAATGGCCACCGAAGCGTAGGCATCATTGCCGTTGCCATGGAAACCCACGCCGTCACCACGACCACCATTGCCGGCGATCGGATTGCCCGAGACCGCAGCGAGATCGATGTTGGTTGAAACTGCCGTACCCGCATTGTCAAACAACCGAACCCGGCCCGCGCCGTTGTCTGAAAAACGCACCGCGAATCCGCTCTTGGTGACACCGGAGCCGTGCCACATTTCAGCCTTGGTGGCGGTGGCGCTAGCCAACTGGGTGGCCTTGATCTCCTTGCCGGTCTTGTCCACCACGCGAACGGTCACGTGATTGGCCGCGGCATCGCCCTTGTACAGGGTGACCAAATCATCGCCCTGACGGCTTTCACCAATCACGACGACATTGCCTGTGGAGAGAAACTCCCAATCGCCGATACGAATATTCCCAGTGCGGGCGCCGTATTCGACAGGGACACCATTCACGATACCCACTGGAATGCCTGCGTCGGTCAACAACTGCACCGCGGGCCAATCGCCGCCATCCTGATAGCCCGCGAACTCCACCACCTCGAGGCCGAGGTCAAAGGACGTCGAGCCCATGCCCAAACCATCACCGAAGAGGTTGGACTTAATCTTGGGTCCCCAACCCGTGCGGCCAGAGATCGCGCTCCCGTCCTTGCGGAAGTAGGAAAGGAAACGCGAGGTGAGCGTTTGTCCGACAAAAGCGGGATCCACCGAAGTGATGGTCGCCTCCGCAGTCACCGGCTTGCTATCGCGGTCAAACAAAGTCCAAACCGCTTCCAAATCAGCCAGGTCGGAACCGTCATCCTCCCACCCGACCATCACGTTGCCATTCCGGCCAATGGCCACACCGAGACTCTCAGTGCTGCCATTGTTAAGAATGTCGGAGGTGTTGACATACACGGTCTCGCCCACGGGGCTGACACCGTTGTCCTCTGGCTTAGTTGGAAGCGCTTGGCCGTAGACCTGACTCGCCAGTAGCGCAGCAGTCAGGAATGGCAGTGATTTGGAGGGTTTCATTAGCAGATGACGTAGTGCGTTGGTTACACCCCTGGCACGAGACCAGCACCCAGCAGAGCCTTAGAGCGAGTGCGCCAAAGGGGGATGGGTTGTCTGGAGACCTCCGGGGGGAATTAAAACGATTGCTACGCCCACCTCGGATTGCCCGCAACTGTTTTTAGGATTTTTCCAAAAAAAGCGTCAAAGCCCAATGAAACATGGATTTTTAGCCTAGCTTAAAGCAACCCAGTCCAGACTCCGACCATCTAGGTCTAGGCTCCGGAGATGCAATCCACTGCTCCAACACCGGGACTTACTTGGCAGTCGACCGACCCACCCGCTTCATGATCTCCACGTAGAAGACCGGCGTCAGGAAAAGCCCGAAGACGGTGACTCCGATCATGCCTGCGAACACCGCAACCCCCATGGCCTGCCGCATCTCAGCGCCCGCTCCGGAGGAAATCACCAAGGGATACACCCCCGCGATGAAGGCGATGGACGTCATCAAGATCGGGCGCAGGCGCAGCTTGCACGCCTCGAGCGCGGCCGAGACGGGGTCTTGTCCCTCACGCTGTTTCTCCCGAGCGAACTCCACGATGAGGATGGCGTTCTTGCAGGCCAACCCGACCAGGACGATCAGGCCAATCTGGGTGAAGATGTTGTTGTCGGAACCCTTGAGCAAGACGCCCACCATGGCGCTGAGCAAGGTCATGGGCACAATGAGGAGGATGACCAACGGCAAACTGAGGCTTTCGTACTGGGCCGCCAGCACCAAGAAAACCAGCAGGATGCACAGTGGGAAGATGTACATGGCGGTGTTGCCAGCGATCCGCTGCTGGTAGGTCAACTCGGTCCACTCATAGGCCATGCCCGGCGGCAGGGTCTGCTTCACCAAACCCTCGATAAAGGCCTCAGCCTGACCCGAGCTGTAGCCCGGGGCCGGAGCACCATTGATTTCTGCAGCCGGATAGCCGTTGTAGCGCATCACGCGGTCGGGACCGAAGGCCTCACGCACCGTCACCAAGGTGCCCATCGGCACCATCTGACCGCGCTCGTTGCGGACCTTGAGACGGCGGATGTCGTCGGCCCCATCGCGGAACTTCGAATCGGCCTGGGCCACCACCTGATAAGTGCGACCGAACTGGTTGAAGTCATTCACGTAGAGCGAGCCCAGGTAGACTTGCAAGGTCTCGTACAAACTGCTCAGCGAAACCCCCAGCGACTTGGCCTTCACGCGGTCCACGTCGAGGTCGATCTGAGGCACATTGATTTGATACGTCGAATAGACCCCTTGCAGTACATTGGTGGCGTAGGCCGCGCCAATGGTTCCCCACGTCGCACCATAGAGCGCCTCGGGGCCGATGTTGGCCCGGTCCTCGACGTACATCTTGAAGCCGCCGCCCGTGCTCAAGCCATTCACCGCCGGGGCGTTGATGACAATCATTCGCGCATCCTGGATCTCGCCAAAAGCCTGGTACAGCTTGCCGATAATGGCGTTGGCCGAGAGATCCGGGCTCCGCCGCTTTTCAAAGTCGTCCAGCGTGATAAAGGCGATGCCCGAGTTGGGACTGGCCGTGAACCCATTGGGCGAAAGACCCGGGAACGCCACCGAGGCCGCCACACCTGGAACCTTCATGGCCAAATCACTCATGCGTCGGATGACCGCGTCGGTGCGATCCAAAGAAGCAGCATCCGGCAATTGGGCGACACAGATGAGGAACTGCTTGTCTTGCGACGGGATGAATCCGGCCGGAACCGCTTGGAAGATCCGCCCCGTCAAAAAGATCAACCCCACGTACACCGCCAAGGCCACGACACTCACGCGGATCACCCGCGCCACGGCCTTGGAATACTGACCCGATGCCCAATCAAAGAATCGATTGAAGGGCCTGAAGAACCACCCCAGCAGGCGATCCAGAACCCGAGTGAGCCCATCCTTCGGTGCATGGTGATCACGGAGCAGCAGGGCCGAAAGGGCCGGCGACAGCGTCAGGGAATTGAAGGCCGAAATCACTGTCGAGATGGCGATGGTGATGGCGAACTGCTTGTAGAACATCCCGCTCAATCCGCTGATGAAGGCCGTAGGGATGAACACCGCACACAAGACCAAGGCAGTGGCGACAATCGGACCCGTCACCTCGTCCATGGCGCGCCGGGTGGCGTCCACCGGAGACAACCCCAGGGCGATGTTCCGCTCCACGTTCTCCACCACCACGATGGCGTCATCGACCACGATGCCGATGGCCAGCACCAAACCGAATAAGGAGAGCGCATTAATTGAGAACCCCAACGCCGACATCACGGCGAAGGTGCCGATCAGCGAGACCGGCACGGCAGCCAGCGGGATGATTGAGGCCCGCCAGGTTTGCAGGAAAATAAGCACTACCAGAACGACCAGGAGGATGGCCTCGAAGAGAGTATGAATGACGGCATCAATGGACTTCTTGACGAAGACCGTGGGGTCGTAGGCCACCGCGTAATCGAGGCCGCGCGGAAAGTTCTTCTTCAGCATCTCCATCGTGGAGCGAACCTCTTGCGAAAGGCGCAGGGCGTTGGAACCGGGTTGCTGGAAGATGGGAATGGCCACTGCGGATCGGTTGTTGAGCAACGAGCGGAGAGCGAATTCTCCCGCACCCAATTCCACGCGCGCGACGTCCTTGAGGAGCAGCGTTTCACCATGAGCCCCGCGCTTCACCACGATGTTGCCGAACTCCTCGACCGAGACCAATCGGCCGCGGGTATTGATTTGAAGCTCGAAGGCCACCGGACTCTGGACCGGCTGTTGCCCCACCGCACCGGCGGCCACCTGCATGTTTTGTTCGCGGATGGCGTTGACCACGTCGCCCGGAGCCATGCTCCGCGCCGCCAGTCGCTCCGGGTCCAGCCACACCCGCATGGCATAGTCGCCCGAGCCGAACAACTGCACCTGTCCGACCCCGTCGATGCGGGCTAGCACATCCTTCACCTGAAGCGTGGCATAGTTGCGCACGAAGATGTCGTCGTAGGTGGCATCTGGGGAATACAAGTGGACCACCATCGTCAGGTCCGGCGTCGACTTGATGGTGAGCACCCCCAGTCGACGGACTTCTTCGGGCAATTTAGGCAGCGCCTGCGCCACCCGGTTTTGGACCAACTGCTGGGCTTGGTCGATATCGGTACCCAGCTTGAAGGTCACCGTGAGGGTCATGACGCCATCGCTGGTGGCCTGAGAGAAGGTGTAGAGCGAATTCTCCACGCCATTGAGCTGCTGCTCCAGCGGCACCGACACCGTCTCGGAAATGGTCTTCGGATTGGCTCCGGGATACACCGCGCGAACAACGACTTGCGGCGGGACCACCTCGGGATACTCGCTGATGGGCAGCCGGTACATCGAGATGAGCCCCACCAGGAAGATCACCACCGAAAGCACTCCGGCAAAGATCGGACGCTGGATGAAGAAGTGAGAAAATTTCATGGGACCCGGTTCAGAACCTGGAGGGAGCTGGGATTGGATCGGCTCGAGCGATTAATGGGCCGAACCCGCTTTGGGCGTCGACGGTGCTGCAGCCGGGGCCTCCTGCGGCTGGACGGGTTGCCCAGCGAAGAGCACCCGAAGTGTGCCGTTGACGATCACCCGCTCGCCCTCCTTGAGCCCGGAGAGAATGATCCGCTTGCCGTGGACCAGCGGCCCCGGCACCACGAAGCGCTTCTCCACCGTGTTCGACGACGAAACCGTGTAGGCGAACTTCAAGTTCTGCTCGGTGCCGATCACCGAATCCGGCACTACCAACGCTTTGCCCGCAGGCCCGACGGGAATGCTAATCCGGGCAAACAAGCCGGGCACCAACCGTTCGTCGGGATTGGGCAACAGCACACGGAAGAGAAGGCTGCCCGTGTCACGATCCAGACGGTTGTCGAACGATTCCACCACTCCCTCATGGGGAAAGCCTTCTTCATCGGCCAATCCGAGACTGACCCGAATGCGACCCTGCTCATCCACCGGGAGTTGTTTCTCGGCGCGGAATCGGTTGAGCCGCAAGAGGACCGCTTCATCGAGATCGGCGTAGGCGTGGACCGGGTCGACGGAAACCACCGTCGCCAGCAAGGAGTTCATGCCATCCACCCCGGAAACATTGTTACCCAACGTCATCAGCGCCCGGCCCACCCGACCGTCGATGGGCGATCGGATCTGGGTGTAGTCCAGGTTGAGTCGAACCGTCTCGAGATGGGCCATCGCGGCCGCCAAGGCTGCTTTGGATTCGCCCATCCGGGCATCCCTTTGATCAGCACCTTCCACCGAAATGGCCTGGGTCTTCAGCAGTTGCTCGGCTCGAACCGACTCGCGCCCCGCCGTAGCCAGTCGAACCTTCGCCGAATCCACCTCCGCCTCGGCCCGCTGGACCGCCGCAACGAAGGGTCTCGGGTCGATGATGAAGAGCACCTGTCCCTTTCGGACCGCCTGTCCGGCCTGGAAACGCACCTCCGTGAGGTAGCCCGAAACGCGAGGACGGATCTCAACCGATTCCACGGCTTCAATGCGGCCGCTCAGGGTCTCCGTCGGCGTGAACGGGATAGACTCCGGCGGGGCGACCGTCACCACCGCTGGCGCTGCGGCCGAAGCGGCGGGCGATGGAGATTCGGACCGAGAGCACCCGGTGATGAGTTGAGTCACGAAGCACAGTGCAACCCAAGGGCCAATGGAGGAACGCAGGAACGGAATCATGGAAACTCAATCAATCGAAGCAATGGCAGAGCCGGAACAGTCGTCACCGAACCCCTTCCGGCGGGAGCCGAACGGTGCCTGGGTTGACGCCCAAGTCAAACCCCTGCCAAAACACCTTTTAAAAACAATCCGACATCCATCTTGTCAGTGAGCAGCGACGAATTCCCCGGCGAGAGTATTGCGCCACTGAAATCATCTCATCTGGGTTTCGTCGAATCGAGCCACGCCTTGAGTTCGGCCGGGTGATCGGTTTGCACCCCATCGACCCCCAGGCCCACAAACTTCTCCCAATAACCCGGCCTTTCATCGGGGCGCTGAATATCGGGCCACACTCGAATACCCAAATTTCGGCACCAATCCACGAACTCCCGGGACGGCGCCAGATCCACCACCTCAGGGCGATATTGGGAAACAAAGTGCCGCAGTGCTTCCTCATCACGCAGCGCCTCCGCCGGCGGACTCAAAATCATTCGGACACCGGGCAACGCCTTGCGCCACCGCACCGCACCACCCGGATAGTCATACACCCAGACCTTCGAATCCATCCCCACCTGTTTCAAGATGCGCACCACATCGGCCGGATCCCCCGCCTTGAAATCCAAGTAAACCTGGATCCGACCCCGGCACGCCTCCAGCGCTTCCTGAAGGCGCGGAATACGAGAAGCGGCCACATTCGTCAGCGCCTTGCCCGCAACTCGGAGAGCCGACAACTCCGCCCAAGTCTTCTCAGAAACCCGACCCTGACCATCGGTCATTCGATCCACCGTCGCATCGTGCATGAGCAAGTACTGCCCATCACTGGAGCGACGCACATCCATCTCGACCAAATCCGCACCCGCCCGGATGGCGCCTTCAATGGCCTCGAGGGTATTCTCGTGATTTCGGACATGTTCCCCCCGATGGGCCACGACCATCCAGCGCAAAGCACCGGGCAACGAATTGGCCGGCCGCTCCGCCGCCCAAGCCATTGCAGCCAAAGCCACCCCAAGAATCCCCCAGCGAAACATCCCACCCCGTTTCATTGAAAAACACCCTGACTCACTCCCACTTCCAAGCCCAGCCAGAACCCACCCGCCCCATCCTCCGCACCCACCAGCAAAACCCTCACAACCGACACCCATTGATCCGCCGGATCGCCGCAATGAGACTGGGCCTGCTGAACACAAAGCGGCAGCGGGACCGGGCCGGAGCGAGCATTGGAACGTCGACACCCTGATATCCCCATCGCGCGGCCGCGCGAAAGCCGAGCCTGTCCCCACGTTCCCTGCGAGCGCAGGACCGATCCCGCGAAGCCTACGCCCAGCAACGCACCAAAAAACCACCCCCCTTCGGAGCCAACTTCTCATTACTAGAAATAATTGAGAGTGGCCCCTTTTGTGTAAATAGGTGGGACCGACCCCAAGAGCTCCCCAAGAGCTGTCACCGACCCTCAGTTGACGGGACGCTTTCCTATTCCAAGATGCACCCGTAGCCTGTTTCGGATTACCATGAAGCCCGGTTTAGCCCATTGTCTTGGTTGGCTGTTGGCCTTTGCGGCCATGGCTGCGGGCACAGCAGGCGAGCCCGAGACTCGGTACCTCCAAGAGGTCAAACCACTGCTAACCCGGCACTGCGTCAGTTGCCACGGAGCCGAACACCCCAAAGCCCACCTCCGCCTAGATACCGCCGCCGGTGCTCGGAAAGGGGGCGAATCGGGACCCTCAATCGTCCCTGGAAAACCCGCCGAAAGCCTGCTGATACAAGTCCTGGACGGAACCCATCCGCAGATCGAACGGATGCCCTACCACAGGCCTCCGCTTCAACCCCCCGAAATCGAGACCCTCCGACGTTGGATTGCCGACGGATCGGCCGCTCCAGCCCACGAAGTCTCAGGCGTCTTCGTCCACTGGTCCTTCATTCGTCCCCAACGCCCCCCAACGCCCCGAACCGCCGACCCGCACCATCCAATCGACGCCTTCATCCGCGACACCTTGCAACGCCTCCGCGTTCGACCCTCGGCCCCGGCCGACTCCGCCACCTGGTTGCGCCGGGTCCATCTCGATCTCATCGGCCTGCCCCCCGAACCCGAGGTCGCCGCCCGGTTTGTCACCACCGACAGCCCAACCGAACGCGACCGCATCCTCGAACACCTGCTCGCCTCACCTCATCACGGAGAACGCTGGGGCCGCTGGTGGCTCGACGTCGCCCGATATGCCGACTCTAACGGCTACAGCGTCGATGCCCCTCGATCCATTTGGCCCTACCGCGATGGCGTCGTCGCTGCTTTCAACGCCGATCAACCCTTCGATCAATTCCTCATCGAGCAACTCGCCGGAGACCTCCTGCCCCAGCCCACCCTCGCTCAGCGCGTGGCCACCGGCTTCCACCGCAACACCCAGATCAACCAAGAGGGCGGCATCGATCCCGAACAATTCCGCATCGAATCGATCTTCGACCGAGTCGCCACCACCGGATCGGCCTTGCTCGGCCTGAGCGTCGGCTGCGCCCAGTGTCATGACCACAAGTTCGACCCCATTTCCCACCGCGACTACTACGGCCTGTTTGCTTTTTTCAACGATCAGGACGAACCCACCCTCGAAATCGAAGGACTCCCCTCAGGCATCAACGAACCAAAAGCAAAGTCTCCGGGATGGGCCACCACGTTGGTCTTGAGCGAACGCACCCAACCGCGCAAAACCCAACGCTTCGTCCAGGGAGATTTTACACGCCCTGCTGAACCAGTGCTGCCCGCGACACCGAAGATCCTGCCGCCCCTGCCTCCGAAGAATGGCCGGTACCAGCGCCTCGACCTCGCCCGATGGCTCGTGTCACCCAATCATCCCCTCACCGCCCGCGTGCTCGTTAATCGAGTGTGGCAGCAATACTTCGGGCGCGGCCTCGTGGAGACGGAGAACGACTTCGGTACCCAAGGCACCCCGCCCACCCATCCAGAACTGCTCGACTGGCTGGCTGTTGAGTTCCAGGAATCCGGCTGGAGCCTCAAGCACTTGCACCGATGTATCGTGAAGTCGGAGACCTACGGGCAGTCATCCATCGCACGGCCTGACCTGCGCGAAATCGACCCCCTCAACCGGTGGCTGGCGCGGCAAAACCGCCTCCGCCTCGACGCCGAAATCATCCGCGACGTGGCGCTGGCCGCCTCCGGTCAACTCGACCGCTCTCTGGGTGGCCCCCCGGTGCAACCCCCGCAACCCGCCGGCCTCGGCGCCTTCACACAAAGCAACCGCGACTGGATGGCGAGCAGCGGCGGACATCGAGTCCGACGCGCGCTCTACACCCGGATCCAGCGCGCCACGCTGCATCCCGCACTGGCCGTCTTCGACGCACCGGACACCTTCACCACGTGCACCCGCCGACTGCGGAGCAACACCCCGTTGCAGGCGCTGACGTTGCTTAATGACACCCAGTTCCACGAACTGGCCCTGCACATCGCCCGTCAAATGGTTTCCACACGGGGAACGGATGCCGATCGAATTGCCGGCGGGTTCCTCCGATGCACCGCACGGCACCCAGCGCCCGCGGAATCACAGCGACTTCTGCGCCTGCTCCGCGAAGAGCGGTCGGCCGGCGGATCTAACGGAGCCCCACCTGAGGGCGAATGGCTCGCCGTGGCCCGCGTGTTGCTCAACCTCGACGAAACCATCACCCGGGAGTGACCCAACCCGCCGCCGCCATGGAAAACCACCCCCTCCCTCAATCGCTGCAAGACCTGACCCGAAGGCACTTCTTCGGACGTTGCGCCATGGGCTTAGGCAACCTGGCACTGGCCTCGATGCTGGCCGAAGGGCAAACCGGCCCAACTTCAGGCCCAACTTCCGCGCCGGCCAAAGCAGAATCGCTCAAGACCCCGGCCACGCATCACCCCGCCCGCGCCAAGAGCATCATTTACTTGTTCATGGCCGGTGGCCCTAGCCAGCTCGAACTCTTCGACGCCAAACCGCGGCTCAACCAACTCAGCGGTCAACCCATTCCCGACTCCTTCCTCGAGGGCAAACGCTTCGCCTTCATGGACTCGTCCTTCAAGAACAAGTCCACCCTCCTGGGCTCCAAGCGCACCTTCCGCCAGTACGGACAATCCGGAGCTAGCGTCAGTGATTTGCTGCCGCACACCGCAGGTATCGTCGACGACATTGCCCTGGTGAAGTCCTGCGCCACCAACCTCTTAAACCACGCCCCGGCCAAGCTCTTCATGAACACCGGTAGCGGGCAGTTCGGCCGGCCGAGCATGGGATCGTGGGTGACCTACGGGATCGGCAGCGAATCGCGCGACCTCCCCGGCTTCGTGGTCCTTCAAAGCGGGCCGCGCGGGCCGCGCGGTGGGGCCGTCAATTGGTCTAGCGGATTCTTACCCACCAGCCACCAAGGGGTTCCGCTGCGGGGCTCAGGCGATCCGATCCTAAACCTGGGCCGACCCGAAGGCATTAGCGCCGAATCGCAGCGCCGAACCCTCGACGCTCTGAGCGACTTGAATTTGCGCCGAGCCTCCGAAACCGGCGACCCGGAGATCGCCACCCGCATTGCCAGCTACGAGATGGCCTATCGGATGCAATCCAGCGCGCCCGAACTGACCAACCTTCAGGGCGAGACCGATGCCACACTGGCGCTGTATGGCTGCACCCGCGACACCCCCAGTTTCGCCCGCAACTGCCTGTTGGCCCGCCGACTCGTTGAACGCGGCGTGCGCTTCGTCCAATTGTACCACACCAACTGGGATTCCCACGGCGGCCCCGGCGAAACCCTCGAGACCGACCTCGCGAAGGTGGCCCATCAGGTGGACCAAGGCTGCGCGGCCTTGATTAAGGACCTAAAATCCCGCGGCCTGCTCGAGGATGTGCTGGTCGTTTGGGG
>JAPLUH010000042.1 GCA_026397675.1 Verrucomicrobiota bacterium | reverse complement strand
GCCGTCGTTGTCGAGGTCGAACCACGTGGCCGCGGTGCTCCACTCGTCCGGACTGCCGCCGACGCCGGCCGTTGCGGTAACATCCTTGAAGTGTCCGCCCCCCTCATTGTGGAAGAGGTGAGCCCCACCCACGGCGGTGATCAGGACGTCGGGCTTGCCGTCGTTGTCGTAGTCACCCACCGCAGCGCCCATGCCGTAGAACGGAATTTCGAGGCCGGATCCGGCCGAGATGTCGGTGAATCGGATGGTGCCGCCAACTGGCGTGTCGTTGCGGTACAGGGCGCAACCGGGAGAGGCCGGTCCTTGGGTATCCCAAGGCCAGCGGTTGCCATTGACCAGAAGCAGGTCGGCATCGCCGTCGCCATCCGCATCGAAGAAGGCCGCGCCGGCTCCCATGGTTTCGGGCAGGAGCTTCTCGCCGGTGGCTCCCGTAAAATGACGAAACTGGAGCCCTGCCGCCGTGCTCATCTCGGTGAACGGCACCTTGGGCAGGGTAAGCTTTTGAGCAGTTTGAACCGTTTGTGGGGCCGCCAGCGGCGTCACCTGAACCTTGGCCGGCCCCGCGGTCTTGCGCAGGGCGAAGAACGCGCCGACGCCCACGACTCCGATGGTAATCAGGGCGACCAGGGACCAGCGGAGTCCGGTACGGATGGCGCGGTCGTCGGACTCCACCCACTCCTCGGGTTCATTCGGGCGTTGGGGCATAGTGGGATCGTATCAGGGCTGCGGCCGAGTTGTCAGACATTCAGCGAGCGGCGGTGGTCTTGGAGGGGAGGGGGACCAGGATGGGGCTGCCTGTCGTCACGGCCTGGGACTGGGGCGTGCCGATGGACAGACTCTGCGGATGTTGCAGGTCGTAAATCACGATCGCCTGGGTGGCATGGTCGGCTGCGGGATTGTTGCGTCGAGCGTTGGCCACGGCGCGGTCGCGGGCGTTGTCGTCGGGTCGGTAGCGCTCGTGGAGCTTTCGGTGACGTTCGCTGGCGGCGGCGTCGCCGAGTGCCGCATGGATCAGACCCAGGTTGTAATGCGCGGTGAGGTTCTCGGGGTCGATGGTCAGGGTGCGTTCGAAGCGAGTGGCCGCGGCCCGCAGGAACTCTTCCTTTCGAGCCGGATTAGCGCGTTCCATCTTGGCCCGCTCGAAAAGAGTCTGCCCCAATTCGTTGACGACTTCGTAATCGCGGCTGAAGTCGAAGCCGCGCTTTTCCAACTCCGGATAGCGGTCTTCGAGAATGCTCGTGAGCTGCTGGATGGACTCGTCGAGGAATCCGTTCTGTTTGTTCACCAGGCCGTTGAGCCAGGCGATGGTCCAGCGGTTGCCGGGTGGGTCGAAGCGCTTGGCGTCGTTGGCGCGTTGCAGGGCGACGACCGCGTCGTCCAGTCGGCCTTCCTTGAAGAAGACGCGAGCCAGGTTCAGCGGCCCGTCGGCCCGTCCGAGGGCCTCCACTCGGTTGAAGGCGCCGGCGGCCTGGATGAGCTCGCCCTTTTCGCTGCCCTTGTCGCCCTTGAGGAAAAGGCCGATGCCGTAGTCGTTCCAGCGCTGCCACTCCAGAATTTTGGACGGTGCGTTGGTGCTCGCGGTCGCCCCATTGGCTCCGCCCTCGATCTCGAACTGAATCCGGTCTGAGGCCATGACGGTGACCGGCAAGTCGTTGGTCACTAGCAACGGACCGTCCTTCACGTAGTTCGAAGCGTACGTGTAGTTAAAGTAGATGGTGTCGAACTTCCGGTAGTTGACCTTCACCTCGACCGTCAGCGGCGAACGCTGCGCTTCGGGCACGGTGAGTTTGTAGTGCAGCACGTGCGCCGCTCCGGGCGGGATCTGGTTGTTGTAGAGCGGGGTGAAGATGTCCTGCGCGTTGCGGCGATCGATGCGGTTGCCGTCCTTGTCGAGCATGTACACGTTGAGGAAGTGGGACCACGGGTCCACCTCGCCATGACGCCCGGTGGCTCCGGATCGTCCCACAACCTGGCCTTGACCCTCCGTCACCGACACCTCGGCCCAGATCTCGTTGGAATCGACCGTGCCCTGGGTGAGCGGGTGCCCCAGTTTGAGCGTCCGGACCACCGTCTCGATGAGGTAGGTCTTGCCAGGCTTCAGCCGGGGCAGGGTGGGGCGCAGCGGCGCGACGAGCGGTGAATCAATGGTGCCGCCCTCCTTGACGCCGAAGAGGTCGACGCGAATGCAGTCCTTCAGGAAATCCTGCTGGCGACGGATGGCCTCCTTTTGCTCTGACCCGGCGGGCAGCACTTTGGCCGGAATTCCGGTATTGGC
>JAPLUH010000526.1 GCA_026397675.1 Verrucomicrobiota bacterium | reverse complement strand
GTGGATGCCAGTTCCCCTATGTCAGTCGTCGTCGGGTGTTGGGCGCCAATGAGCGACTTCGCATCGCAGCCGTCGGCGTGGGTGGAAAAGGGTGGACCGACGTCACTCAGGCGGGCGCGACCGAGAATATTGTCGGGATTTGTGATGTGGATTCCGGCCGTTTGGCTCAAGCGGGCAAGACGTTCACCTCGGCCCGTCGCTTTGCTGATTGGCGGGAACTGTTCGATCAGTTGGGCAACCAGATCGATGCGGTCACTGTCTCGACGCCCGATCACACGCACTTCCCGCCATCGATGCGGGCGGTCCAACACGGATGGCATGTCTATTGCCAGAAGCCATTGACCCACACGATTTGGGAGGCCCGCGAACTGACCCGAGCCACCCGAGCGGCGGGCGTTGCCACGCAAATGGGCAACCAAGGCATGTCGCGGGCGGCCGTGCGGAGGGACGCCGAGTGGGTTAAGGCCGGGGTGCTGGGAACGGTTCGGGAGATCCATTGCTGGACCGATCGTCCCGGTCCTTGGTGGCCCCAGGGAGTTCAGCGCCCGACCGATCGGCCGACGGTTCCGAAGGAATTGTCCTGGGACCTCTGGCTGGGGACCGCTCCGGAGCGCCCGTATCATCCGGCATGGGGGCATTTCAAGTGGCGCGGTTGGTGGGACTTCGGGACTGGTGCCGTCGGTGACATGGGGTGTCACTTGCTCAACGTGCCCACGTTGTCGATGGATTTGTCCAATCCGAGCGCCGTCGAGGCCACGTCGGAGGGGGCCAATGACGAAACGGCTCCGGTGCGTTCGCACGTGGTTTGGGATATCCCGGCCCGTCGAGGTCAGGCCGCGCTGCGGTTCCATTGGTACGATGGTGGATCCTTGCCGCCGACGCACTTGTTCCCCGGTCAGACTTACGGGGGTAATGGCGTTCTCATGGTGGGCTCCGAAGACACGCTCCTGACGAGCTACGAAAGCCTGCCGGGTGGCGGTAAACTTCGGTCGGGCCGGACTGCCGCCGATCTCAAATCGGTCCCTGAGAAGTTTGAGAAATACGCGGACTCGGAAGGAGCCCACTATCAGGAATGGATTCGGGCCTGCAAAGGCGGGCCGAAGGCACAGTCTGCCTTCGATGTCGCCGGACCGGTGACTGAAACCTTACTCCTGGGCAACCTCGCCATCCGGGCTGGTCAGCGGCTGGAATGGGATTCCAAGGCGCTCAAGATCCGGAATTTGCCCTCGGCCAATCAGTGGGTGAAGACCCAGTATCGTCCGGGCTTCGTGGGCTGAGGGTGTCGTGTCCAAAAGACGACGGCCCGCAGCGTTTTCGCGCTACGGGCCGAGGGGTCTCAGAGAGGCCGTTGGGCCGAAGAGTAATTTACAGGGTCACCACGCGGACGTTGGAGATCGACCGGTCGGCCGCCAACTGATCCAGGCAGGCCTTGGGCGGGCGGCTATCGAGCACGAGCACCGTGAGTGCGAGTCCACCCTCGGTCTCGCGACCAAGGCTCATGCTGGCGATGTTGACGTTGTGATCGGCCAGGATGCTGCCGAGCTTGCCCACCATGCCGGGCCGGTCTTGGTTGTTGAGCAGGAGCATGGTGCCCGAGGTGGGTATTTCTACCGGTGTGCTCGAGACTCGGACGATCCGGGGATTTTGGGACGATCCGAAGAAAGTGCCTCCAGCACTGCCCACTTTGGTGTTGCCGTGGAACAACTGGACATGCAGCCACTCATTGAAGGTGACGGGCTCATCGGACTTCTTTTCTTCGACGGTCAGGCCGAGGTTGGAAGCAATGGAGCGCACATTGATGTTGTTGATGTCCTTCGGCCCGGTGCCGCTGGCGTTGAGGTACCCCTTGAGGATGGCGCGGGTCACCGGGTCGGTCGCCGGGAGGTCCTGAGCCTTTCCGCCGAAGGTGACATACAAACGGTCTACCCCCGGAGGGGCCAGTTGGCTGAGGAGGCTGCCAAGCTTCTCGCCCAACGCCACATAGGGTTGGACTTGTTCAAAGGCCTTGGCATCGACTCCGGGGAGGTTGACCGCGTTGCGAACTTCGCCGGTGAGCAGGAAGGCGCTGATGATTTCGGCGACTTCCAGACCGCACTTCTCTTGGGCTTCTTCGGTGCTCGCTCCCAGATGCGGGGTGAGGACGACATTGGGGAGTGACCGAAGCTTGTGGTCCGCCGCGAGAGGTTCAGAGCTAAAGACATCCAGAGCCGCTCCAGCGACCTTTCCAGATTCCAGTCCGGCAATGAGGTCCGGCTCGTTGACAATCTCGCCGCGGGCACAGTTCACGATCCGCACGCCGGGCTTCATCTTGGCGATCGATTCGGAGTTGATCATGCCCCGCGTGTCCGGCGTCACCGGCATGTGGACGGTGATGAAATCCGACGAGCGGTAGATGGCATCGGTGTCAGCGACGAGTTCGACTCCCAATTGGCGGGCACGGGCTTCGGTGAGGAAGGGGTCGTAGGCGATGACTCGCATTCCGAAGGCGAGAGCCCGTTTGGCGACTTCCGAACCAATGCGGCCCATGCCCAATACGCCGAGGGTCTTTCCGTGAATCTCTATTCCCTGGAACGCCTTACGGTCCCACTTGCCTGCGGCCATGGTGGCGTGGGCGGCGGGGATCTTGCGGGCGAGGGCACCCAGCATGAAGAAGGTCAATTCGGCCGTGGTGACGGTGTTGCCGGCCGGGGTGTTCATCACCACGACGCCCCGTTGGGTCGCGGCGGAGACATCAACGTTGTCGACACCCACCCCAGCTCGCCCGACGACCCGGAGTTTCGGGGCCGCTTCCAGCACCGCCAGGGTGACCTTCGTCTCGGAGCGAACCACAAGGGCCTCCACGTCGGCCAGCAAGGGTAGCAATTCCGCCTCGGACAGCCGCTTGGACAGGACGGTCACCTTGAATTCAGGGCGTGCTTGGAAATACGCGATGCCGCGCGGGGAGATGGGGTCGCAAACAAGAACGTGCATAAAGCGCAGGGACGGTATGAACCGGGCCCGCGGAGGTCAACGCACCGTTGGTGTCCTGTAGAATGCATTTGGGTGAAATCGGAGGCTCGGGAAGGGCTGGCTCTTGCTCCGGAGGTGGCGGTGGCGTCCAATCGTGAATATGGCAACGCTCTCCCGGCGGCAGTTTGGTGCGGCTCTGGCCGCGGTGGGTGGTCATTGGGCCGCGCCCATGATCGGCGCGTTGCCGGCCGTGCATTTGGGAGCACGCCCGCTCGTGACCCATGGAGTGGCCAGTGGCGATGTGGAGGCCACATCGGCACTCATCTGGAGCCGTTGCGATCAGGCAGCCCGTATGATCGTAGAATGGTCTGAGGACGAGTCGTTCCGCGCCCGGCAACGACGGGTGGGACCGGTCACGGGTCCGGAGTCGGATCACACCGCCAAAATACTCCTTCGGGATCTCCCGACGGGTCGTCGTATCTTCTACCGGGTGTGCTTCGAGGATCGGCAAGGGGTGGCCGGTGACTGGGAGGCTGGATCGCTGGTGACGGCCGGTACGACCACAGCTCCGGGCTCGGAAGTGCATTTTGTCTGGTCGGGCGACACCTGCGGTCAGGGTTATGGCATTGATGAGGGGCGGGGTGGCATGCGCACTTACCAGTCCATGCTGGCCCAGGATCCGCAGTTCTTCGTCCATAGCGGAGACACAATCTACGCCGACAATTTGCTGGCTGCCGAGATGCGGCTTCCGGATGGAACTCTCTGGAAAAATCGGGTGACCGAAGAAAAATCGAAGGTGGCTGAGACACTGGGCGAGTTTCGCGGGAACTACCGTTACAACCTGCTGGATGCCCATGTCCGACGTTTCAATGCCCGTGTTCCGATGTTTGCCCAATGGGATGAACATGAGGTGCTGAACAACTGGTATCCCGGGGAGGTACTGCCCGTTTCTGCCGGGTATCGGGTTCGCGACGTGAACTTGCTCGCGACCCGTTCGCGACAGGCGTTCTTCGAGTACATGCCCATCCGGAACCATCCGGAACGACAAATTTATCGACGCATTCGCCGTGGCCCTCTCTGCGAAGTGTTCTTCCTGGACCTGCGTTCTTACCGGGGCCCCAACAGCCCGAACCGTCAGCCCGTCTCCGGGCCAGAAACCGATTATCTGGGACGTACCCAACTGGATTGGTTGAAGGAATCCATCGCAGCCAGCACGGCCACCTGGAAGTTCGTGTGCTCTGATATGCCCCTCGGATTGTTGGTCCGGGATGGCGCCGAAGCTTTCGAAAATGGGGCCAATGGGGACGGGGTTCCTCTAGGTCGTGAATTAGAGATCGCGTCGCTGCTGCGCCATTTGCGGGACCATCGAGTCCGCAACGTGGTTTGGTTGACGGCCGATGTGCATTACTGCGCCTCCCATTTTTACGATCCTGCCCAGGCTCAGTTCACCGAATTCGACGGCTTTTGGGAGTTCGTTAGTGGCCCGCTTCATGCGGGCACCTTCGGGCCTGGAACCCTCGACAACACCTTCGGGCCGCAGGTTCGTTTCTCTTCCCGAAAACCGGGGCAGGCCGTCTCGGGTCCGTGGAGTTTGGAACAATTTTTTGGGTCTGTTCGCATCGCCCCGCTAACCCAGGTGGCCACCGTGACTCATATGAATCGAGATGGGCAGCGCTTGTGGAGTGTTGATCTGGAACCGGCCCGCGCATGAGTGAGTTGTCTGAACCAATGCCTCCAGGAATGACCCATCCTTCGATGGACTGTTCTCCACTCCTCGTCGAGCGGATCCGGGCTGCGATCGAAACCGGGGGGGGCGCTGTTTCGTTGGCTCGCTACATGGGAATGGCTCTCTATGAGCCGGATCTCGGTTACTACGAGCGCACGCCTCGGATTGTGGGTCGGGGTGGAGATTTTGCGACCAGTGTCTCAGTGGGATCTCTCTTTGGCGAATTGATGGCTTACTGGATTGAGCACGAGGTAGCCGCGTCGGAGGGATTGTCGAGCGGGCCTATAGAAATCGTCGAAGCGGGGGCACACGATGGCCGATGGGCGGAAGATATTCTGGAGGCGCTGATGCGTGGAGCCGGCAAGGAGGGTGAGCGCTTCTGTTACCGGATCGTTGAGCCGAGTGCGACACGTCAGGCTTGGCAGCGTGAGCGTTTGGCTCGCTTCGGTGACCGCGTGGTCTGGAGCGAGGCGATGCCCGCCCAGGTGCGCGGGGTAATTCTTTCCAATGAACTGCTTGATGCCTTTCCGCTGGAACGCTGGTGCTGGAACGCTACCCAGCGGCGATGGGTCGAGCAGGGTGTGTGTTGGAAAGAGGAGAGGTTCGACTGGATTGCACTGCCGACGCCCGCGCCGCTGGAGTGGAACTTGCCCGAAGAGCTACAGTCGGTGTTGCCCAACGGGTTTGTGCGTGAGCGAAGCCCATCTGCGGTGGCCTGGTGGGCTCGGGCCGCCGCCGCACTGCAGGCTGGATGTCTGATTACCCTCGATTACGGGTTGGAGGCGGAGGAGTTTCTAACTCCCGGCCGATCGGCGGGAACGCTGCGGGCCTACCACCGTCACCGGTTTTTCGACGACCTCTTGTCATTTCCGGGCGAGGTGGACTTGACGGCCCACGTCGATTTCAGCGCTGTCGCTGAGGCGGGTCTGCGTGAGGGATTGGTGCCTTGGTATCGTGAACGCCAATCCCGGTTCCTCATGCGGGTCCTCGAATCGACTCAGCGGAGTCCGGGCCGCCTCCCGGATTGGAGCACTCAACGCGTCCGAGCCTTCCAGACATTGACTCACCCTGAGCACTTCGGTCGGGGGTTCCGGGTGTTGGCTCAGGGCAGGAGTGCTTCGCCGTGGGGCCGAGCTTAAAGAGAACGTCGCAGCCAAGCCTGTTTTCATTAGGGCTTAAATCTCTCACATCCAACTTCCCGTTGCCCCCGAGGCCACCGTGCGCCAGTTTTGGCCCAACGCGATGATGGATATGGTAGCCACTGCTCCCTGGCGACGGCCGGATCTCCGCCCGCTTGCGTGGGCGGCGGTGGTCGCGGTCGCCGTGCATCTTCTTGTCTTCCTGCTGTGGACAGGTGCCGCGGTGTGGGTTCGCAAGGCCCCCGACCAGGCCCCAGATTGGGTCAAGAATCTGGTTCAACCCGTCGCGCCAATGCCCGTGAAATCGGTGGATCCTGCACAGGATCCTGCGTGGCAAGAGGTGCCTCTGAACTTCATCGAAGTCGATCCCGCGTTGGCGGTGAAGGATCCGCCGAAGGACGCCAAGTTTTACTCGGCAGCCAATGCGGTGTCCGGTCAGGCCATTCCGTCGCAAAAGGCGCTGAAGGATCCGGAGATCACAGGCACCCAGAAGACGATGCCCAAGACCTTCGACACGGCCAAACCGTCACCGACCCCGCCCCAGGCCCAACCAAAGGAAGAAGAAGCACCAGCGACTCCGGAGACAGCGGTCCGCCAAGAGAAGAAAGACTCCCAAAAGGCTGAGCCCTTGGGAGGGGTCCAGAATCCAGGCGAAACCCAATTGGCCAAGGTGGAACCCAAGGCCGCGACCGAGCGACCTCAGGAAGAGCGCAAGCCCGTTGAAGCCCAGGAGTCTGGCGCTCCGAGGCGCAAGCCCATCAAGCGTTTGGCGCAGGCCATGGAACAAAAGGGCATCATCCGCGGGGAGAAAATGCTTCAGCCAGGGGGATCCAGTCGGTTCAGCATCTCGCCGTCTTTCGACGTCAAGAGCACTCCCTTCGGTGAGTACGACCTCCGAATGATTGCCGCCGTGCAGGAGCGCTGGTGGGCGCTATTGGAGGAGCGGCATTACGCCTTGGAGCGCACCGGCAAGGTGGTTCTTAAATTTCGTCTGCACGGCGATGGTACTATTTCTCAGATGACTACCGCCGAGGCAACTGTCGGTGAGACGCTCAGTTTCACCTGCGAGGCGGCGGTCATGGGGGCATCGCCGTTTGGGCGCTGGCCCAGCGTGTTGAAAGCCCAGGCGTTGGATCCTCGCGAGATTACTTTCACTTTTCACTACTACTGACACCGGCTCTGCGGTCGGTTTGAAAATTTCAAACACCTTAGAACTCATGCGATCATTTTTGGATGGCGGCCCCTTTGTGTGGCTCTTGCTCGGGCTTTCCGTGACGGCCTTGACCGTTGTGCTGGAACGGCTCTGGTCGTTGCGCCGAGACCGCATCTTGCCACGCCCCTTGATGGATGCTTTGGCTGATGGCGATGTCGCGCGTTTGCGTGGAGCCTGCCAGGCACAGCCGTCGCCCATGGCCCGCCTCATTCTTTCAATCTTGGACCATTTGCCCTGGCCCAAGGCGGAGAATGTGGCTGCCCTCGAGGTGCGCGCCCGTCAGGAGATCGCCAATTTGGAACGTGGGTTGGTGATTCTGGAAATCATCGTGGGCATTGCTCCGTTGTTGGGATTGGTCGGGACTATCTACGGCATTATTCCGCTCTTGGGGGATTTTGGGAGCAACCTTCAGGCAGACAACGCGTTCATTGCCAAAGGGATGTCGATCGCCCTCTACAAGACGGTGCTCGGATTGCTGGTGGCCATGCCTACGTTGGCCGCCTGGAGCCTATTCAATAAGCGCGTCGAACTGCTGGGGCTCGAGTTGGAGAGTGTTTGTGATGCCCTGATGCGCCGCCATTACTTGCGGGAGCGCGGAGTTGGGGCTGAAGGGGTGCGTCCATGAAGTTTCTGACCCGACGCCGCAAAGCCGCTCCGGCCATTATTATTATTTCGCTCATCGATGTGTTGGTGGTGCTGATGGTTTTCTTGATGGTGACCACGCGGTTCAAGAACACCCCCTCGGTGGCCCTGACCTTGCCCGAAACCCGTGAAGCGCCGAAGGCCGGAGCCAGCGCCGAAAAACCGCCCATGGTGGTGACCATTGCCGCGGCCGCACCCCAGTTCTACGTCGGCCCCCGAGCGGTGACCTCCGACAAATTGCTTAATGAATTGAAGGATGCCGTTGCGGCCGACCCCAAGGTCAAAGTGGTGCTGAGGGCTGATGAAAACGCCAACTGGGGCGACGTGGTCAAAGTCATGGACTTCGCCAAACAGGCCAAGGTTCAGAACATCCGCGCCTTCACCCGTACGGCCGGTGGGAAGTGAAGTGGGCTCCGCGAAACCGCGCCGGTGCTCGCAGGGAAGCTCGGGGGGAGGATCGGCTTTCGCGCTGTGCGCGATGGAGGGTTTGATCGCTTCCAATGTTCGCTCCGGCGCGGTCCCGCTCCACTGCGTTTTATGGGGCTCCGCCGGACCGTACCTGCGCTCGCAGGGAAGCTTTGGAGAGGATGAGCGTTCTCGCGGTGCGCGAGGGGAGGGTTTCATCGCTTCCGGTGATCGCTTCATCTCCGTCCAGCTGCCGCCACGTCGAGGGTCAATAGAGGGGGTGGGCCGGCAGCGTTCCGCCCCGGGGGAGACCGCTTCGCACGTTTCTCGAATAAGATCTGATTGGCTGGGGCGTGCGGATCGCCTTGGAGACGTTGATGCCGTTTTGTACGAGGGTGGCGGAGTTACTAGAGCCAGAATTTTATCGTGGGAGTGGCTGCGACATGGTTTCGAATTGCGATTTGGCCGGGGTGGGCTTTCCGGGTAGGATCTCACTACGAACATGGAAAACGTCGTGATCATTGGGACTGGCTGCGCCGGTCTGACTGCTGCCATTTACACGGCCCGCGCCAACCTCAAACCGCTGGTGCTCACCGGCACAATGCCCGGGGGACTCCTGACCACCACGAGCATCGTGGAGAATTTCCCAGGTTTTCCTGAGGGGGTTGATGGTTATGAGTTGATGACTCGCATGCAGGCCCAAGCCGAGAAGTTCGGGGCGCAGGTGAAATTCGCGACCGTGGATTCGGTGAAGTTCGGCGACGGCGTAACGGAATTGATCGTCGATGGCGAGCCGGTGCAGACTCGAACGTTGATCATCGCCAGCGGTGCGGGCCACAAGCACCTCCACGTTCCAGGCGAAGATGAGCTGGAAAAGAAGGGTGTGACCTACTGTGCTACCTGCGATGGGGCATTGCCCATGTTCCGCAATCAGCCGGTGGTGGTGGTCGGCGGCGGCGACTCGGCCTGCGAAGAGGCGACCTACCTGACTCGATTTGCTTCGAAGGTGTACCTGATCCACCGCCGCGATACGCTGCGGGCCTCGCGGATTATGGCCGAGCGCACGTTGGCCAATCCCAAGATTGAAATGGTCTGGGACAGTGTGGTGACCGAAGTCACCGACGTGGCTGCCGACAAGGTCACGGGCGTGAAGCTCAAGAACCTCAAGACCGGTGCCGAATCACACTTGCCGTGCACCGGGGTATTTGTGGCCATTGGGCATGTGCCTAATACGTCGCTCTTCAAGGGGACCTTGGATTTGCACGAGAATGGCTATTTCAAGACCGATGGGACGGTGCTGACGAAGATTCCTGGCGTGTTCGTGGCCGGTGATTGTGTGGACTCGGTGTACCGCCAAGCCATCACGGCCGCAGGGTTGGGCTGCTCGGCGGCGATCGAGGCTGAACGCTACCTGGCTGGGTTGAACAGCTGAGGTTGCACGTTGCGAGACGTTAGGGATTCATCGCGGCCCCGTTGTTTCACCTATTCTGACCATTCCTACGGTTTGTCGCCCAGCCATGACCTCCATCACGCCCAAGGATTTAAAGGCTCAAATCGACGAGACCGGCCCCATCCGGCTGCTCGATGTTCGCGAACCGGATGAACACGCCCACTGCGCGCTTCCGGGTTCGCGACTGCTACCGCTTTCGGAATTGCAGGTGCGGTGGCAGGAACTGGAAGAGTGGTGTGCCGCTGATGGAGGCACGGTGGTGTATTGCCACCACGGGGTGCGCAGTGCCCATGCGATCGCCTTCTTGGAGGAGAGGGGCTTCACCGGTCTAGCGAACCTAACCGGTGGCATCGACCGCTGGAGCCGCGAGGCCGATCCCGCTGTGCCCCGTTATTGGTGATCAGCCCTGGGGACCTGCGGCGCTGAACAGTGTAGGCAACACCTGTAGGCCGGGTCTCCCGACCCGGCGCTCCGCGCGTTCTCCCGCGATACGGTATACCCAGAGAGCATCGAGCCAGCGGACCGCCTGGTGAAGGCACCAAGCCTACAACGCACCGCCCAACCCACGACGCCCCCTGCAGGCCGGGTCCCCCGACCCGGCGTTCCGCAAGAACCAGCGTTCCCCACAGGCAGGTATTTCTCGACTCACCCTTCGAACAAGTAGCGCAGGTCGTCGAGCGTGAGGGATTGGGCGAACTTGTCCTCTCCCAATACATCCTCGGCCAGTTGGCTTTTAGATCGCTGGAGTGCGCGAATCTTCTCTTCTACGCTGTTTTTGATGAGCAACCGATAGGCGATGACCGTTTGTTGCTGGCCGATGCGGTGAGCCCGGTCAATGGCTTGGTTTTCTACGGCCGGATTCCACCACGGGTCAAAGAGAACGACGTAGCTGGCGGCTGTCAGGTTGAGTCCGAAGCCACCCGCTTTGAGGGAAATTAGGAAGACGGCTTCACCCGAGTGTTCTTGGAATTGCTGAACGAGTTCGCCGCGGTTTTCGGTGTCGCCGGCCAAGTAGTAGGTCGGCCAGTTTCGTTCGGCGATGGCCTTCTTAATTATGCCCAGCATTTCGACGAACTGGGAAAAGACGATGACCTTGCCGCCTTCTTCCATGATGGGATCGAGGGTCTCCATGAGGGCTTCGACCTTGGTGCTCTCGGCCTTGGAATCCTCTTTGACCAACTTTGGGTGGCAGCAAATTTGCCGCAACCGAAGCAGGGAGGTGAGGAGGTTGAATCGGTTCTTGTTGAGCTGTGAGGCGGTGCTGATGCCTAGCAGCATTTGTTGAGCTCGTTTGAGCTCGGCTTTGTAGAGGGTTTTCTGTTCGCCCTCGAGTTCACAGAGTAGGTCTTCCTCAATGCGCTCTGGCAGGTCCTTGGCGACTTGCATTTTGGTGCGCCGCAGCAGGAACGGACGGACACGCGCCGCAAGACGTCGCCGGCAAAGGGGGTCTTCCTTGGCGTCGAAAAGTTTCTGGAAATCCCCCCGGTTGCCGAGGATGCCGGGCATCGCGAAGGCCATTAGGCTCCAGAGGTCCATCAGCTTGTTCTCGATGGGAGTGCCGCTGAGGAGGACTCGGTTCTTCGCTTCGATCCGGGTGGCGATGAGGGCGGTGACGGAACCTGGGTTTTTGATGTACTGCCCTTCGTCCAAAACAACGGCCAAGAATTCAGTGCGGAGCTTCTCACCGATGGATCGAAGTTGATTGTAGTTGATGATGTGCAGATCGGCCGAGCCGGTCTGGCTGGGTAACGATTTCATGTCATCACTGCTCCAGACCCGCGGACGGACGCTCGGAAGAAACCGTGCGGTCTCGGAGCGCCAGTTGTCGGCCACCGACTTAGGGCACACCACTAAGATGGGCCCGGGTTTGGCGTACTGGCCTCGCAACCAGGCAATCCAAGTCAGGGTCTGGAGGGTTTTGCCCAGACCCATGTCGTCGGCGAGGATGCCCCCAAAGCGGTTGGTACTTAGGTAGGCTAAGAAGTGGAAGCCTTCCTTCTGGTAGGGGCGCAGCTCTGCTTGGATTTCTACCGGAATCTCTGGAGTCACACGGGCCTTCAGTTCAGCAGCCCGGCGTTCGACCTTTTGATAATTTACCTCCGAGAGGAATTGGCGGGCCGCAGGGTCGGCCAATTGGAGCGCGTGCAGACGCTGCTTCTCGGAGCTGAGTTCGTGGGGGTTGAGTCCCAGACGGGCCAATTGCTCGTCTTCTTGTGCCGACAGTTTGAACTCCAGTTTTCGCCAACCCTTGTCGGAGAGGCGGACCCATTTGCCTCGGGCGTTGAGCAGGAGCTTGATCTCATCTTGCGAGAGCGACGTGTCCGAGACATCCACAATCACCGAGAGGTCGAACCAGTCGATGCCCGATTCTTGAACGTCCAGTTTGACGGTTCCCGCGACCTCGGATTGCAGGAACGAGGAGAGTTCGCCGCGGAGGTCGAGTTCGAGCGATAGTGGGAGTGACTTCAGCCAGGGAACGAAGCGATCCGGAAATTGGCGGGTGACCTTGGCGGACCAGCGCTGACGGGCGAAGTCCCACCGAAAACCCGAGGCGTCGAGTCGTCGGGCGGCTTCAGCAAGGGCAGAACGGTCGAACATCCAGAGCGATTCTGGCGACTCCGCGGTGCGTGAAGATCCCGTTTTCGCAGGTGTCTGAGCCGAGTCTGGGGCGTCGAGGTCGGTCCAGGCTGTGCCTGTCCAGCGCTCCACGGGTTGTCCGTCGGGCCGGACAGCCAGGAGGTCCATGAAGCAGAACTCATTGTCGTAGCCGACGATGGGTTGGACCAATTCAGCCTGGATCCGCGGATGGAGGACGATCACCGATACCTTGGAAGAAAGGCGCGGTGGAAGTGCCAATTGAAGGTGGGAGAGAAAACGGACGCCCGCTTGGGTCTCGAGGGCCGGGGCTGGGATGCGGGTTTCCAGCGCGGGATCCAGAGCACGGTCCTCGGCAGGTGGGCCGGAGAAGAGCGTGTCGAGCGTCAGGTAGAGGGTAGGGCGGCCATGGAGGGTCAGGAGGAACTGCGGCACGGGCTGTCCTTCTCCGGTGAGCAGGCGCAGCGAATAGTCCGAATGGTCGTCGGTTGCGTCGTTGAGGATCCAGCGCAGGGGCTGTTCGGGGCGGTTCAACGGTTCACCCGCCGCTCCAACGATGAACGGATGGAGTGCGGGCAAGCGGAGTACCCGATTTAGGAACAAGCGGGTGTTCTGATCGTGGTAGAAGAGTTCGATGGGGTAGCCGTACCGGGCCCGCTGGGCCAGCGGTTGCCAGAGCAGGGCGACCTCGGCCAACAGTTCCGTGGCGTGCTTCTCGTCGAAGTCCTTAAATTTGCCGGGCTTGATCGCAGCCCAGGTGTCGGCTCCTGCCTTGCGCCATTCGACCAAGGCCTCCTTGGCGTCCAGACGGAGGCGCAATTCGATCTGGCCACCGGGTCGCGCGTCCTCGGAAGGGCCGAGTTGGAGGTTGGTTAGGAGGTTTCTCCAGCGAGTGACGTCACGCTCCCGCCTATGGGTGGACACCGCGACCCGGGCTTCGTCGGGTTGGGTCACCGATTTTAGGAAGGTGGGTATGGCCAGATTCCGCTCTTCGGCAAAGACGGCGATGTATTGCCACAGTTCCCAGGAAGAACGCGGCATGGCATTCCACAAATCAGCCTTTTGCCAGGCGTTTTCGGTGATGAGAAAACCGAGCTCGGACAAGTGCCCCAGGGTCAGAGCAGTGCCGCTCCGGATCCGCGCAAAGAGACTGTCGATGAGGCGGATGATCTCAATCTCGTTCGGCTTGAGCGTTCTCTTTAAGTTGTTGGCCACGCTGCTTGCTAATTCGCTGGCAGCGGTATCTGTGGGAGTTTCGCCGGGGAGGTCTGGAGCGGCAACGGACCGTGGACTCGGACGCCCGGATTTCCGGGGAGTCGGAGTCGGGGCATCGGCCAGCGAGCGAGCAGGGGGCTTGGCCTTGGGTTTCATACGAGCAACACTCCTAGATGGTGCATCGTGAGCCCCTGATCGCAAGGCTGGGTCCGTATTTGCGTCAGAAGCTTTGAGCTGTTCGATCTCTCCGGCGCACGGAACTCTGTCGGTGGAATGTTGTCTCGATGGTTTCGCCGAGGGGTTCGATGGCTGATCGCCCTGCTCTTGTTGCCGATCAACCTGGGGGTGAGTTGGGCTGCCTGGGAAGTGGGTCGAACCTCTGTTTTCGGTAGCCCGTTTTGGGTGCCGCTCTTGGTAGGGTTTGGAATTTGGATGGTGGTCTATGTTCAACTGCCACGCCCTATGTGGCTGTATGTGCTAGGCCATGAGTTGACCCATGCACTCAGCGCCTGGATGTGTGGATCTCGGGTTCAATCCTTCAAGGTGAACAGCCGTGGGGGAGAGGTCCGAGTCACCAAGAGCAATGCATTCATTGCGCTCTCTCCTTATTTTTTACCCATCTACTCCATCCTCTGGTCCTTGGTGATGGCCGCGGTTCAATGGCGCTGGGGAATGGCGTGGTGGGTCATGCCGGTCTATCAGGCGGGTTTGGGTCTGACCTACGGGTTTCACGTCACCATGACGGCGGTGATCCTGCGTATCCGACAGCCAGACTTGGTGGGCGAGGGGTTCTTGTTCTCAGGGTCGCTGATTTGGCTGGGCAATGCCTTAATGCTTCTGGTGGGCATGGCTTGGCTGGCTGGGCGACCAGGAGTAGGGGCTGCGATGCGATCGGCAGCAGGGCTCTCCGGTGAGTTTTATCTGCAGGCATGGCGGTGGGTACAACTATGGATCTCGTGACCCATCGAGCCCTTCTTTGAAAGCCCTGCCGTGAAAGATGCACCGCGGGTTTCGATTGCTGTGTTACAAATGAAACTTGAAACTGAGCCCACGCAGGCGAGAAGCTTCTGATCTTAGGTACGCATGAATCTTGGCGATATTCTCACGACACGGCAGATCGTTCCGGAACTCGCGGCCAGAAACCGATGGGAGGCCATTGACGAGTTGATTGGTTGTCTTGTCGCCGCGGGCAAGGTTCTACCCGAACACCGGGAGGCCATCACCGCGGTCGTCAAGAAACGCGAGACCTCCATGAGCACGGGTATTGGATTCGGCATCGGCATCCCGCATGCCTCCACCGATTTGATTCCCGAGGTGATCGCTGCCTTTGGGCGTTCCCGCACCGGTGTCAGCTTTGATTCGTTGGACAATCAACCGGTCCATTTGGTGACGCTGTTCTTGGTTCCCGCCGGGCAGTTCCAGCGGCACCTGCATACCTTGGCGGGAATCGCCAAGGTTCTGCGCCGCGATGACTTCCTGAAGTCTATCACCAACGCCTCGGATGCGGAGGCCATGATCAAACTGATCCGCGACTTCTCCGAGGGTCTGCGCTGAGCTCCGTTGGGGTGATTCCATTCGAGCCCGACACTTCTGTCCCATGTTGCATTCTGTTATCGAATCACGGCTTCGCGCCGCGGTTTTCGCCCTGGTTCCCACCGCCGATCTAGCCACCATCCAGGTTAAGCCGGTTTCTGAAGCTCGATTTGGTGACTTTCAGAGTAACTCCCTGATGCTGGTGGCGAAGGCCGCCCGGATGAATCCTCGCCAATTGGCCAGCGATGTCGTGGCGCGCCTGGATGTCTCCGATAGCTGCGAACCGGTGGAGATTGCAGGACCGGGGTTTTTAAATTTTCGACTCACTCGACCTGCTCTTGAAAATTGGGTGAGCGATGCGGCCAGCGGGAAACCGGTGCTCATACCTAAGGCTGAGACGCCGCGGACAGTGGTTTTGGATTTCTCGTCGCCGAATGTTGCCAAGCCCATGCATGTCGGGCACATCCGGTCGACGGGTATCGGGGATGCGTTGCAGCGGATGTGGCGACTGCTCGGACATCGAGTCATTAGTGACAACCACATCGGCGACTGGGGGACTCAGTTCGGCAAATTACTGGTGGGTTGGAAGGCGTTGCTCGATCGGCAGGCCTTGGAGCGCGATCCGATTGCCGAAATGGAGCGTCTCTACAAGACAGTCAACAGCCAGTGCGACGCCGACCCGGCCCATCTGGAGTTGGCGCGTCAAGAATTGGTCCGCCTGCAGGCCGGTGACCCTGAGAACCTGGCGATCTGGAAGGAGATGATCCGCCTCTCGCAGGTTCAGTTTGATACGCTCTATGGGCGGATGGGCACTCGGTTTGACCATACTTTGGGCGAAAGTTTCTACAATTCTGAGTTAGCTCCTGTGGTGGAGGCTCTTCTGGCGGCGGACATTGCGCGGTTAAGCGATGGAGCCGTTGCCGTATTTAGCGATGGGACGTTGCCGCCTAAGGAGGATCCCTTCTTGGTGAGCCGGGATGGGGAGTGGGTGAATGTGCCGGCACTGATCCGCAAGAGCGACGGAGGGTTCAATTACATGACCACCGATCTGGCTACGGTGGATTATCTCATCCGGACTTGGGTGCCCGATGAGATTCTCTACGTGGTAGATGACCGGCAATCGGGCCATTTTCGGGCGCTCTTCCATGTCTTTGTCCGGTGGCAGCCCGAGGCTTATCGCAAGACTCAATTGCGGCACATCGG